>JALYZQ010000093.1 GCA_030948805.1 Actinomycetota bacterium
CTCGGGGGAGGCGATCGCGGTCATCAGCGGCCGGGAGAGCAGGAAGTAGACGCTGACCCCGCCGATGATCGCGATTCCGGTCAGGATCAGCGGCCGGGCATGGATTATGTGGCCGAAGACTCCGATCACCAAGCCGAACGCCGTGACGGCGATCAGCGCGTTCAACTGAGCTTGCTGGGAGGCCAAAGCGAGGACCACGGTCCCGCGAACCCTATATTTGACCCCAGCCGCACACGCCGGTCGGCCCCGTCGGGGCCGTCGTCCCACTCCTCTTTAGGAAGCTGTCCTGACCCCACAAGACCATCAGCCCTCCTCTGTCACCGACGTGGCCGATGGGCTGCGCGAGGCCGGCTACCTGCCCGGCCCGAGCACGGCGCTGGTCGCCTACCTGGCCACCAAGCTGGGTAAGCCGGTCCTGGTCGAGGGACCCGCGGGGGTGGGAAAGACCGAGCTGGCCAAGGCCCTGTCGCGCTATTTGGGGCGCACCCTGGTGCGCCTGCAGTGCTACGAGGGCCTGGATGAGGCCAAGGCGCTGTATGAGTGGAACTACCGCAAGCAGCTGCTGCGTATCCAGGCCGGCACGGGTGACGGCGGTTCCCCCGCGCAAAGCGGCTGGGAGGAGGTCCAGGACGACATCTTCGGCGAGGACTTCCTGCTCTCCCGGCCGCTGATGACCGCGATCGCCTCCCCCGAGCCGGTCGTGCTGTTGATCGACGAGATCGACAAGACCGATCAGGAGTTCGAGGCCATGCTGCTGGAGCTGCTGTCGGACTTTCAGATCTCGATCCCGGAGCTGGGCCGGATCGAGGCCCGCACCCATCCCGTGGTGCTGCTGACCTCCAACAACACCCGCGAGCTCACTGAGGCGCTCAAGCGCCGCTGTCTTTACCTGTGGCTGGATTACCCAGAGCTCGAGCAGGAGCTGGAGATCGTCCGCCTGCACTCACCCGAGCTGGATGAGACGACGGCGCGCAAGCTGGTCGAGATCATCGGGCAGGTGCGCGAGCTCGATCTCAAGAAGCCGCCCAGCATCGCCGAGTCGATCGACTGGGCGCGGGCCTTGATCCTGCTCGGTGCGCAGGAGATCGACGCCGACACCTTCGCCCAGACGATGAGCGTGATCGTCAAGCACCGCACCGATCTGGACACGGTGGCGGCGCGCGTCGGCGTGAAGCTCGAGCGCCCGGCCGACGACGGCGCCCGGCCCGCCGCCTGACCCGGAGGGGCGCGCCCGATGGCCGAGAAGGTCTACACCCGCATCCCCGATCGTGGTCCGGGCGGCTTTGACGGCCAGCTGCTGGCCTTTGCCGAGGAGCTGCGCGAGGAGGGCATGGCGCTGGGCACCTCGGAGCTGCTGGACGCCTTCGCGGCTCTGGAGCAGGTTCCCTGGACGGTGCAACGCGACTTCAAGGGCGCTCTCTCGGCCACGCTGGCCAAGTCGCCCGACGACGAGCGCACCTTTGAGCTGGTCTTCGAGCGCTTCTTCTTCCGCGCCGCCGAGGCGGAGGCGGCCCGCCAGCAGGTCAGTGAATCTGAGTCGCAACCGGGGGAGCTGGCCGTCGATCTGGAGGCTCTGCGCCAGCAGATCGCCGCCGCGCTGCGCGACGGTTCAGAGGCGGCCATGCGTGACCTGGCCCGGCTGGCCATCGCCGCCTTCGGCCGGGGCGAGGGGTCGGGCGTGCTGGGCGTCGACGTGCAGCGCATCCGCCGGGCGCTGGGCCTGCGCACCGAGCCCCAACCCGACCTGCCCCAAGAGGATCCCCGGCGGGAAGGGGTCCCGCGCGAGCAGCTGCGGCGCTTTGAGCAGCAGCTGCGCCGTGAGCTTGAGCGGGGCCTGATCGAGCGCACGTCCAGCCTGCCGCCCAAGCGCCCTTTGACCGAGCTTGACCGGGCCCTGCCCACCGGGCCGATCTCTGACCTGGCCGCCGTGCATCGCGTGGTCGCCCAGCTCAAGCGGCGCCTGGCCACACAGGGTCATGAGCTCAAGGGCCGAAAGCGCCACGCGCACGTCGACGTGCGCCGCACGATGCGGGCCTCGCTGCAGACCGGCGGGGTTCCCGTTGAGCTCAAGTACCGGCCCCGGCGGCCGCGACGGCCGGAGATCTTTGTGCTCTGCGACGTGTCGACCAGCGTGACCAGCGCCAGCACCTTCTTTCTCTCCGTCCTGCACGCTCTGCACGACTCCTTCCGCAAGCTGCGCTCGTTCGTGTTCATCGAGCGGATCTCGGAGGTGACCGAGGTGTTCGAGCGCGAACGCGACTTCCGGGCCGCCAGTGAGGCCGTATCCAAGGACGCCGGCGTAGCTGATATCTCCGGCTACACCGATTACGGGCGCGTGTGGACGGAGTTCCTGGCTGAGATCGAGGATGAGCTGCATCCGCGGGCCACGGTGATCGTGCTCGGCGACGCGCGGACCAACGGGCGGCCCCCACGCGATGACGTGTTCGAGGCCATCACCGCCCGCGCCGGGCGCACGTTCTGGCTCAACCCCGAGCCCCGGCTGTACTGGAACTATGGCGACTCGGTGATAGCCGCCTATGAGCAGCACTGCACGGCCTTTGAATGCTGGCGTACCGATCAGCTGGAGGAGTTCGTCAAGGCGCTGGCACAGCCCATCACCGCGTACTAGGGGTAGCATCTGGCGGGCATCTGCAAACCAGGGGGGCTGGCGGGTACGCCGGCTGAGATAGCGCCCATCGCACGCGGCCCGGCGCTGACCCTTCGAACCTGTGGGGTAATGCCCGCGGAGGGAGTGAAGCCAGTGATGATCGAGGCTCCGCCCCAGGAGCCCCGCACGGGCAGCGGCACCGGAGGGGTGCGCGTGGAGTCCGTGAGCCGGACCTTCGCCACCAAGCGCGGAGCGGTGCCGGCGCTGTCCGGACTGTCGCTGCACGCCCTTCCGGGTGAGATCGTGGCCGTGGTCGGGCCCAGTGGGTCGGGAAAGACGACGCTCCTGGAGCTGATCTGCGGCCTGCAGGAGCCCGACTCCGGGAGGGTGCGGGCCGACCCGGCTGCCCTGATGCCCCAGCGCGACCTGCTGCTGCCCTGGTTGGGTGCGCTGGACAACGCTTCGCTGGCCCTACGCGCCCGGGGCGTCTCGCGCTCCGCGGCCCGCGCTCAGGCAGCGCCGTGGTTCGCGCGCCTGGGGCTGTCGGGCTTTGAGCACACGCGGCCGGCCGCGCTCTCGGGCGGGATGCGTCAGCGCGTCTCGTTCTTGCGCTCGCTGCTGGCCGGCAAGCCGGTGCTGGCCCTCGATGAGCCATTCGCCGCCCTGGACGCGATCACGCGCGCTGAAATGCAGGCGTGGCTCAGCCACGCCCTGGCCGATGAGCCCCGCACCGTCGTCCTGGTCACCCACGACGTCGAAGAGGCCGCCGTGCTGGCTGATCGCGTCGTTGTCCTGTCCCCGCGGCCGGGTCGCAAGGTGGCCGAGATAGAGGTCTCCCTGGCCCGTCCGCGGCGGCGCACCGACCCGGAGCTGACCGCCGTTCGCGCCCGGGTGCACCGGGCCCTGGGGGTGCCGGAGTGAACCCGATCACCGGCCGCTGGCGCAGCGTCCTGGGCGGCTGGAGGCCGCTGGTCGTGCTGGGCGTTCTGCTCGGCCTATGGGAGCTCTACGTCGACTCCGGCGGGGCCGACCCCCTGATCCTCCCCCCTCCCCACGCGATCGCTGACTCGCTGTACACCGACCGGGGCCTGCTCTGGAGCAACTTCACGGTCAGCGCCGAGGAGATCCTGCTGGGGATGCTGGTGGCCGCGGTGGTGGCCCTGGTCATGGCCAGCGCGATGCACTTCTTCGTCGCCGTCCGCCAAGCCTCCCTGCCGCTGCTGATCACCTCCCAGACCGTTCCCATCCCCATGCTCTCCCCTCTGCTGGTGCTGTGGCTGGGCTTCGGGCTGCTGCCCAAGGTCGTGGTCGTAGCACTGGTCTCCTTCTTCTCGATCGTGGTCACGACCCTGGCTGCCTTCAGCGCGGTCGACCCTGAGCTGCGCAAGCTGATGCGGACCTTCGACGCCTCGCGCTGGCGGACGTTTACCCACGTCGAGCTGCCCTCGGCCCTGCCGGGCGTTTTCACGGGCGCCAAGATCGCGGTCATCGTGGCGGTGATCGGGGCGGTGTTCGCCGAGCAGTCCGGGGCCAACGCCGGACTGGGCTACCTGTTCGAGCAGTCGATCCCCCAGCTGCTCACGGCCCGGGCCTACGCCTGCGTGGCCATCCTGTCGCTGTTCGCGATCGTGCTGTTTTCCCTCCTGACCCTGGCCGAGCGCCTTAGCCTGCCCTGGGCCCACCGACCGACTGGAGAACCGACCCCATGAGACGCCTGCTCTTGCTCAGCCTTGCCGTGGTAACCGTGGTCACGCTGGCCGCGTGCGGCGAGAAGACTCACAGCCTGAGCGCCAGCCCGACCGCGGCCCAGCCGGTCTCGATGATGCTGGACTGGTTTCCCAACGCCGACCACGTCGGCCTCTATCAGGCCCTGGCCGGTGGCGACTTCAAGCAGGCCGGCCTCAAGGTGGCTGTCCAGACCCCCAGCAATCCGGCCACGCCCCTGCAGCTGCTGGCGGCGGGCAAGATCGACCTGGCCATCTCCTACGAGCCCGAGTTGCTGCTGGCCCGTGACAAGGGGCTACAGCTGGTCTCGATCGCCGCCCTGGTTCAGCGCCCCCTGACCTCGATCGTGTCTCTGGGCGCCCGCCACATCACCAGCCCCAGCCAACTCCGCGGCCGCATCGTGGGGGACGCCGGGATCCCTTACCAGCACGCCTACCTGCAGACCATCCTGGCTCACGCCGGGGTCCCGAGCGGCTCGGTCAAGGAGGTCAACGTGGGCTCTGATCTGGTGCCGTCGATGCTCTCGGGCCGCGTGGGCGCGACCCTGGGGGCCTACTGGAACTACGAGGCCATCCAGCTGCGCCAGCTGGGCCGGCGGGTGAACGTGATCCGCGTGGACAACGCCGGCGTGCCCGCCTACGACGAGCTCGTCCTGGTCGCGCGGGCCAATGAGCTGGCCACCAAGACCAATCTGCTGCGGCGGTTCGTGCAGGCGCTGGGCCGTGGCTATCAGGCGGTGCGCAGTGACCCGGCGGCCGGCGTCAGCGCCCTGGTCAAGGCGAACCCGTCGCTGAGCCGCAAGCTCCAGCTGGCCAGCGTGCAGGCCACGCTGAGCTCCTTCTTCCCCTCCGGCGCCGGACGGCCCTGGGGCTGGCAGGACCCCGGGCAGTCGACGGCCTACGGCCGGTGGATGCTGGCCCATCATCTGATCTCCAACCCGGCCACGGTGATCGGGGCATCGACCAATCAACTGTTGGCCGGCCAGGGCCCATAGCGGGCCTAGGCGGCCAGGCGCAGGGCCCCCAGGCTGCCCCCCGAGCGCAGCGCGTGCAGCCCGGCCAGGCCGGCCCACGGCGCGTAAGGCTCAAACAGGCGCGTGACCTCCTCCTCGCTGGCCCGGGCGCGCGGGTCGGCGCCGCGCAGGCGCCCCACGAGCTTGAGGTAGGCCAGATCGCCGGCCGGAAGCTGGTCCAGCCGTCCCTGTCCGGTCAGCCCCAGCATCTGTAGCGTCCAGCTGCCGACGCCGGGAATCCGCCGCAGGCGGCGCCAGCCGCGCTCATGATCACCGGCCAGCAGATCGACGCGCCCGCTGGCGACCTCACGGGCGGCCCGCCTGAGGGTCAGCGCGCGTCCGGGGCTGAGATCGAAGGAGGCCAACAGGGCCGGGGCCTGAGCGGCCAGGACGGCGGCGGTCGGAGAATCGTGCAGGCCGCTGTGGGGGCAGCCCCGCCCGAGTCGATACGTGAGTCGTCGCTCGATGCCGGCCGCCCGCTCGTACTCGATCAACTGCTCGCAGATCGCCCACACCAGGGCCTCGAAGGGATCGGGGCGGGCGGCGACGCGCAGACCCGGAGAGGCGCGGACCGAGCGCCCGATCAGCGGGTCGCAGGCAAAACGCTCATAGAACGGACGCAGGTCCTGGTCAACCCCGAGCGCCAGCCGCATGCGCTCGATCCCCCACTCGGCGATCTCGGTCGACACCGCCTGGGCGCCGAACAGCACCCGGTCGGCGGCGAGCTGGGCGACGCGGATCAACACCGGCTCCTCGCCGGCGTGCAGGAGACGATGCAGCACTCCCCCACGGACGCGGGCTACCCCGTCCAGGCCCGTGCGCCGGGAGAGGGCGAAGGGCCAGCGGGGGGTGACCTCACGGCGAACCTCGACGCGGCCGGCCGCCAGGCCCTCGCCCGGATTCAGCGCGGCGACGGCCGCGCTCATTCCCCGGGCTTGGCGATCAGGTGAACGTCGACCAGGAACGAGCGGCTGGCCAGCACGGGCAGCCCTCCGGGGCCCCGGCGCTGGACCAGACGAGCCCGAGCCACGCGCCGGGCGCTGAGACGGCGAACGATGGCCAGCGTGGCCGCACCGGCCACGAACCCCGTCGCGGCCGCGGCGGCGGTCTGCACGGCCGGGAGGGCCGCCGATGACGACGGTTGCAGCGTGCGGACTTCGGCCAGCACAGGGAGTCCGTCGACAACCTCCTCGACGTCAGAGACCGGGCTCCTGTCGACGTCGCCTGCGGGCGCGGCGTCGGAGATCACCTCAGCCTCGGAGATCGAGTCGGGCTGGAGGTCACGGGGCGGCTTGGGAGGCATGGACTGCACATGGTGACAGCGAACGCGGTCGCCTTCAAAGTCATGGGTAGAGTGACCGGCGTGGCCATGCCGACCTCGATCGACGTCTTCGCCAAGGCCCGGGAGCACGAGCGCCTGGAGCAGCTCAGGATCGCCCGAGAGCTCGACGCCCTGCCGTTCTTTCGCGTCCTCGAGGGTCCGACGCTGCCCGTGGTCGAGATGGAGGGCGCGGCGCGGATCATGCTCGGCTCCAATAACTACCTGGGCCTGACCGGCGATGAACGGGTGCGGCAGGGGGCACTGGACGCGATCGCCAAGTACGGCACCGGCCTGACCGGATCGCGGTTTCTCAACGGGACGATCGACCTGCATCTCGAGCTCGAGCAGGAGCTGGCCGACTGGATGGGCACCGAGGCGGCGATCGTCTTCACCACCGGCCATCAGGCCAACCTGGGCGCCCTGGGGACGATCCTCGGTCCCGGGGACACGGTGATCGCCGACTCCGGCGACCATGCCTCGATCCTCGACGGGTGCATTCTCTCGCGGGCCAAGCTGCGCCCGTTTCGCCACAACCGACTCGACCGCCTGGAGTACACGCTCCAGAAGGCCGCGCGTGACCCTGGCGGGGTGCTGGTCGTGGTCGACGGGGTGTTCTCGATGGAGGGCGATGTGGCTCCGCTGCCCGAGATCGTCGACCTCTGCCAGCGCTACGGCGCCCGTCTGATGGTCGATGAGGCCCACGCCCTCGGCGTTCTCGGCGCCCGGGGGGCCGGAACGTCGGAGCTGTTCGGCGTCGAGGACCGGGTGGACCTGCGGATGGCCACCTTCTCCAAGTCACTTGCCTCCTGCGGCGGCGTGATCGCGGGGCCGGCTGACGTCG
>JALYZQ010000100.1 GCA_030948805.1 Actinomycetota bacterium
GTCGTCTCGCTGTAGGCGTTGTCGTGCACGACCAGGAAGTCGGAGCGCTGGGCGAGCTCGATGGCCTGCTCAAACACGCCCTCAGGGGCGATCGCACCGGTGGGATTGTTGGGGTAGTTGATGAACATCAGCCGGGCGCGCTCCAGGACGTCCTCGGGGATGGCCGCGAAGTCGGGCGCGAATCCCAGCTCAGGGCGCAGGGCCATGAGATGGGGCTCGCCGCCGGCCAGCACGGCCCCCCCGGTGTAGACGGGATAGCCGGGATCTGAGGCCAGGGCGACGTCTCCGGGGTCGAGAAAGGCCAGGTTGAGATTGAAGATGCACTCCTTGGCCCCGATCGCCGGCATCACCTCTCGCTCTGGGTCCAGCGTCACGCCGAAGCGGCGCTGATAGAAGGCGGCCACCGCCAGGCGAAACTCCTCCCGACCGCGGTTGCTGGGATAGGTGTGGGTGCTGGGATCGGCCACGGCGGCCTGGGCGGCAGCCACGATTGGCTCGTAGGTCGGGGTGTCCGGGTCGCCGATACCGAGGCTGATCACGTCGATCCCGGCCGCTTGCTTGGCAGCGATCTTGCGCTCCAGCTGGGCGAACATGTACGGGGGAATCTGCTCCAGTCGCTTACTCGGTCTCATGCAGCTCCTTGACGAACTCCTCGGCGAGCGTGCCCCGGAACACCGGGACCGCCCATCCGGTCAAGGTTACGTGGAGGTCCTCGGCGACCTCGACCTCGAGCTCCCCCCCGTCGAGCACCACGGTGACCGGCGAGTCGCCACCGGCCAGCACGTGCGCCACGGCGGCGCCGGTGGCCCCAGTTCCGCTGGACTGGGTCTCCCCCACCCCGCGCTCGAAGATCCGCGCACGAATGCGACCGGCGCCCGCGCCACCGGTGGTCCCGGGCGCGTACCAGGACACGTTGGTGCGGTTGGGAAACAGTTCGTGATTGACCAGCGCGTCGCCGATTGAGGGCAGGTCGAGGCCCATCAGCGCCGCCTCATCGGGCATGCGGATCACGCACTGGGGGTTACCGACCTGGACGTGCTGAAAGCTCCAGCGGCGACCGCCGGCGGTCAGCTCCCCCCGGCCGCCGGGGTCACCGCCAGCGTAGTCGTCACTGCGCAGCCGCACGCGCCCCAGGTCCAGGCGGCAGGTAGTGGCTGAGGTGATAGTGGGGCGGATCTCGCCGGCCGCGGTCTGGATTGAGAACTGATCCTGATCGGTCCATCCGGCGCGGCGGAGGTACAGCACCGCCTCGCGTGCTCCGTTGCCCGACAGCTCGGCCTCTGACCCGTCGGGGTTGAAGATCCGCAAGCGGGCGACAAAGCCCGGCTGATCCGGGGCGCAGAGCAGCAGAACTCCGTCGGCGAACACGCCTGAGTGAGCGGAGCACAGGCTGCGTACTCGCCCCGGCGTGAGCGGAAGGGAAAGCCGGGGCTCCTCGAGGATGAGGTAGTCATTGCCCAGGGCCTGCCACTTCTCGAAGTCCACCCGGCGGCAGTCTATGTGTACCGTCGCCCGCGCGATGATCCCCCGACTGCGCGCCTGGGTCTCAAACCCGCTGCTTGTGCTGGCGGTCGTCTGTGTGCTCTCACTCGACGCGCGGACCGCCCTGATCGGCCAGCCCTGCCAGTCGCCGTGCACGACTGCCTCCGATCACACGCTGATCTTCGACGAGGCCTACTACGTCAATGCGGCCCGGGTCATCGCCGGGATTCATCCGACCTCAGGGTCGCACTACGCCGATGCCCCCCTGGGCACCGATCCCAACGCCGAGCACCCTCAGCTGGCCAAGCTGATCATGGCCGGGTCGATCGAGCTGTTCGGCGACGGTCCGCTGGCCTGGCGGATCGGAAGCCTGGTGATGGGCACGATTGCCGTCCTGGGCATGTACGCCCTGGTCCGCGCCGCGGGCGGGGGGCGTTGGACGGCCGTGGGCGCGAGCGCCCTGATGGCCAGCGACAACCTGCTCCTGGTTCACGGACGGATCGGGACGCTCGATATCTATGCCGTGGCGGCCATGATCTGGTGCGTGACGCTGTACCTCCGCGGCCGTCCCGTGCTGGCCGGGCTGGCGCTGGCGGTGGCGGCGGCGTTCAAGCTCGTGGCGCCGTACGTGCTGGTCGCACTCGTGCTGCTTGAGCTGGGCCGCATCCTGGTCGGCCGTCATGACCCCGACTCGCCCCAGGACCGCCGGCCATTGGCCGCCCTGCGTCGGCTGCTGATCTGCGGCTTCACCGGCGCGGGCGTGTTCATGGGCCTGCTGGCCGTCATGGGTCAGATCGCCACGCCCTACAACGACGCCGGCACCCAGCTGATCACCGGTGGCCCGTTCGACCACTTCGCACACATGGTCAGCTACGCCAGCGGTCTGGTCAGCCCCCATGGGCCCCAGGGCATCGCCTCCTACCCGTGGGATTGGCTGGCTGACACCAAGGTGATCAACTACCTGCGGGTCAACCCGTCGCTGCCGGGTGACAGCTTGAACGCGATCCATCCGGTGTCGAAGTTCCTGGGCATGGTCAGCCCCCCGATCCTCGCCCTGGGCGTGCTAGCGGTGCCGCTGGCCGCGGTGCGGGCGGTGCGTGTCCCGCGTCGGGGCGACGCGGACCTGGCTCTGGTCGGGCTTGCCTGGTTTCTGGGCACCTGGCTGCCCTTCGTCGTGCTCAGCCTGCTCGATCAGCGGACCAGCTACCTGTACTACATGGTCGTGGTCATGCCGGGTCTTTACATCACCGCCAGCTGGCTGGCCTCGCGGATCTGGCAGCTGGACCGTCGCTGGTCCAGACCGCTGCTCGGCATCTGGACGGCGGCGGTGTTGGCCGCGGCGGTCCTGATGTATCCGTTCACGCCTGTTTTCTGAGCCACAGGGTCTCGATCTCGGCGGCGAGATCGGCCGCGGAGCGGCCGGTGGCGTCGAGCATCGTTGCTCCGGCCAGCTTGCGCATCCAGGTCAGCTGTCGCCGGGCGTAGTTGCGAGTCCGGCGCTGGGTCGCCTCGACGTCGCCGGTCAGCAGCTCCTCGAAGCCGAGCGCCTTACGGGCCGTGGCCGACGCACCGGCCAGGCTGGCGCGGCGGACCTCCTCCTGCGCGCCGGCGGCGATCATCTCGAGCACCCGAGCGTCGATGCGCTCGTACAGGCGGTCGCGCAGCATCGTCAGTCCCACGAGCAATGTGGGGTGGCGCATGGCTGCGCTCCATAGTTGGGAGGGCTCGCCGGGGGGCTCGAGCTCGCCGACGTCAAGCAGCTCCAGGGCGCGGACCACCCGCTGGCGGTCGCCGGGCTCGATCTCGGCTGCCGCCCAGGGGGCGCGGCGACCCAGCACGGCGTGAAGCGCCGGGGAGCCCCTCCGCTCGAGCTCATCCAGCCAGCGCTGGCGGACCCCCTCGGGCGGTGCGGGGCGCAGGCTCAGCTCACTCAGCGCGGCGCGCAGGTACAGGCCCGTGCCGCCGACCACGATCGGCCGGCGTGTCGCGCCGAGCAGACCGTCGATTTCCGCATGGGCGAGTTGGGCGTACTGGCCGGCGCTGAAGGTGGCATCGACGGGCACAAAGGACAGCAGACGGTGCTCTAGCTGGGTCCGCTGCGCGGCGCTGGCCGCCCCGGTCAGCGTCTCCAGTCCCGCGTAGACCTGCAACGCGTCGGCGGAGACGGCCACTGGATCCTCGCCTCGGGCACGCAGCCGTGCGGCTAATGCCGTGGCCACGGCGGTCTTGCCCACCCCTGTCGGTCCAAACAGGGCGATCACCGAGGCGGGCGGCACGCCACGCAGTATCGTGCAGCGATGCCTCGCACCGACCTGGACGGGACGACGGTCTTACTCACCGGGGCCACGGGAGGCATCGGGCACGCGATCGCGCGGGCTCTGGCTGGGCGCGGCGCTCGGTTGATCCTCACCGGCCGCCGCGTCGACGTCCTGGACGGGTTGGCCGCCGAGATCGACGGGCGCAGCGTGGCCTGCGATCTGTCGGACCGCGCCGACGTGGAGCGCCTGGCTACGGAGGCCGTGGCGGCGCAGGCTGGGGTACTGGTGGCCAACGCGGCGCTGCCGGCCAGCGGGGTGTTCGCCGATCTCAGCCAGGAGCAGATCGATCGCATGCTCGAGGTAAATCTACGCGCCCCTGTGGCCCTGGCTCACGCCCTGACTCCGGCGATGGTCGCCCGGGGCGGCGGCCACATGGTGTTCATCTCCTCGCTGGCTGGCAAGACAGCCTCACCGGCTTCCTCCCTCTACTCGGCGACGAAGTTCGGGCTCCGCGGGTTCGCGCTGGGCCTGCGCGAGGATCTGCGCGGTCAGGACATCGGCGTGTCCACGGTGTTCCCGGGCTTTATCCGCGACGCGGGAATGTTTGCCGACACCGGACTCAGCCTGCCCCGCGGGGTGGGCACGCGCACCCCCCATGATGTGGCCACAGCAGTCCTACGAGCGATCGACTCCGACCGCGCGGAGCTCGACGTGGCACCGCTGGCGCTCCGCGTCGGATCGGCCTTCGGGGGTCTCGCGCCCCAGCTGGCGGCCACAGTCAGCCGACGGCTGGGCTCGCACGACATCGCCTCGGCGATGGCCGAGCGCCAGCGCGATCAGCGCTGACCAGCTGGTCCGGACCGAGCTCTAATCGGGGTGGGCGGCGTGCTCGCCGGTCACCGAGGCCAGCGCGGCGATGATCTCATCGGCCAGCTTGGCCCCGTCGTCGGCCAGCTCAGGCGTGGCCTTCACCCGCACAACGACCTCATCACCCTCGAACGCCTCCAGCAGCACGGACGGCTGGTGGATCGTGGCGATGGAGATCTCGCTGTCCAGGATGGCCTGCACCTGGCTGGGCCGCACGCCAGAGGTCAGTGTCACCTTGACGTCGACCGAGTCGGGCTCCCGGAGCGGGACCACAGCTGCAGCCAGCACGACGTTGTTGGGGATCATCACGCGGTCATACCCGGCGCTGAGCGTCGTGTAGAGCAGTCCCAGCGAGCTGACGATCCCCTCCACCGATCCGCCCACGGCGCCGGTCTGGAGCCGGATGCGCTCGCCGACCCGGAAGGGCCGCGCGCTGAGCAGGACCATCCCGGCGATCAGGTTGCCCAGCGTCTGCTGGGCGGCGAGGCCGAAGATCACCGCGGTGAAAGCGCCGCCGACGGCCAGTGACTGGGGTGAGAGCCCCGCCGTGGAGAGCGCCAGGAGCACCGTCACGCCGATCGTCAGCAGCCGGATCAAGAAGCCCACCGTGCCGGCGGTGGCGGGATCCATCCGCCGCATGAACGTCGGGCCGGCGGCGCGGCCGACGTCACGGGCCAGCGCCCAGCCGATCGCCACCAGGGCGATCACGGTGGCTGCCTGCAGAACGGTCTGAAGCTGGTCCACCCGGTGGTGGCCCAGAAGCGCCACCCGGTGGTCATAGGCGACCAGGACGGCGATCAGCAGCGGGATCAACACCGCCGCCTCACGCCGGGCGCGTCTGACGACTCGGTCGTCGGAATCGCCGACCGACAGGCCGGCCCGCTCCCAGGCTTCGCTGCGCGTCTCGAACATTCGCTCGAGGTACAGATCGCGCTTGGGGGGTTTGAAACGTCGGGGCATGTTCTCTTAGGTCCTCGCGGTCATGTTCGCCTCATACCTACCACCGGTCACCGGCTCGGGTTTCACCGCCTAACCGACTTCGAACAGCGTCGGCTGCTCAGGTCGACGGGGCGGAGAATCCGCCGCAAATCGGGCTGAAGGCGCCCGGAAGCCTCGATCCCGGGGCTGGGAGTCGGGACCCTGGACCAAGCCCGCCAGGCGGCGGCGCTCCGCGTCCGGCGCGTAGGCGCCACGCCTGTACAGGTCACGGTAGCGATCCACCAGGTCAGGCCGCTCCTGCGCCAGCCACTCCATGAACACCTGGCGCACCTCACCCCGCAGGTGCAGGGCAATGCCGGAGACGTAGTCAGCCCCGGCCTCCGACGCCAGCTCGAGGATCCGTGCCACCTGCTCGGGGGAGTCGTTGATTCCCGGCATCAGGGGTGCGATCAGGATGCCGGTCCGGATCCCCGCGCGCGTCAGCTCTGCCACTGCCTCGAGCCGTGCCCGGGGATTGGGCGTGTGCGGCTCGGACGCCCGCCACGCCCGCTCATCGAGCGTGGGAACCGACAGGGCGGCGCTGAAGTCCGTCCGGGCAGCCAGCTCGCGCATCAGGTCCAGGTCACGCAGCAGTAGCGGGGACTTGGTAAGCACCGACCCGGGATTTCGGGCCTCGATCATCGCCCCCCAGATCCCCCGCATCAGCTTGTAGCGCCCTTCTACCCACTGGTAGGGGTCG
Source organism: Actinomycetota bacterium (assembly GCA_030948805.1). Lineage (GTDB taxonomy): Bacteria > Actinomycetota > Thermoleophilia > Solirubrobacterales > Solirubrobacteraceae > Palsa-465. The sequence goes on from JALYZQ010000100.1 coordinate 6,286, forward strand.
GTGTTGGTACCCAGCGCGATGTGGTCGCCGCGCCAGCTTGGCCGCGCCAGCTCGGCCCGCAGGCGCTCCGGCGCGTTGACCTTGACCACGATCTCGCGCTCGAAGTCGCGTCCCGCGTTGAAGTCCAGGTACTTGTGGGTGGGGCGCGCGAAGCAGTAAGTACACGCATGCGTGCAGCCTCGATACGGGTTGATCGTCCACCTAAAGGGCATCTGCGACGCTTCCGGCACCCGGTTGAGGATCGTCTTGGCCCGGACCTCGTAGAAATTGGTCGAGACCGCCTCCGGCGCGTCGAAATGGCGAACCACCGCCTGATCGTGGTATCCGGGCAGGCGGGCCCGCGCTTCACTCTCGATGCTCTGGTCACTCCACCGCATCGAACGCATGTTCGCACTTGGGTCGGACACAGCCATTCCGTCCGCGGGTTCACACAGGCGGGCGGTCGGATCGCAACGGTAAATATGACGGTTTTCCTCCAACCCCTCCCCCGCAATCACGAGCGCCCGTTGAGTTTGCGCCGGGCCGCGGAGGTCAGCCGGTCGCCCGGGCCAACAGTGAGGCCTCTCCGCGCAGTGTCTGGCTGGTGGCGCCGGTGATCCGGACTTCCACCAGGTCCCCGGCCTCGCCCAAGCCGTCGAAGTTCACGACCTTGTTGTGTCGCGATCGGCCGCGCAGGCGGCTGGGATCGGTGCGTGAGGGACCTTCGACGAGCACCTCCACCGAGCGACCCACAAAGCGCTGGGCACGCTCCAGGGCGCGGCGCTGGACCACCTCGACCAGCCGCTCGAGCCGCGCCACCTTGAGCTCGTGGGGCAGCTGACCGGGCAATCCGGCCGCCTCGGTGCCCCGGCGCGGCGAATAGATGAAGGTGAAAGCACCGTCGTAGCTGACTTCCTCGGCAACCTCGAGCGTCTGCTCGAAATCGGCCTCGGTCTCCCCCGGGAAGCCCACGATGATGTCGGTGGTCAGAGCACAGTCGGGGACGTGCTCGCGGATCAGGGCCACCCGGTCCAGGTAGCGCTCACGCGAGTATGTGCGCCGCATCCGCTTGAGGACCGCGCTTGAGCCCGACTGCAGCGGCAGGTGGATGTGCTCACAGAGCGCGTCCAGCTCGGCGTGGGCACGAATCACGTCCTCGCGCATGTCCTTGGGGTGCGGACTCGTGTAGCGGAGGCGCTCGATACCAGCCACGGCGTCGATCTCGGCCAGCAGGTCGGCGAACGAGAGCCGCTGCTCTCGGGGCAAATCGCGCCCATAGGAGTTGACGTTCTGGCCCAGCAGGGTGACCTCTCGTACCCCGTCGGCGGCCAGCGCAGCGACCTCGTCGATGAGCTCGGCGGGCGGGCGGCTGACCTCCCGGCCCCGGGTGGAGGGAACGATGCAGTAGGAGCAGACCGAGTTGCAGCCAACCGAGATCTGCACCCAGCCCTGGTGGCGGCGGGCGCGCTTGCCCGGCAGGTGCCCGGTGAAGCCCTCGAACTCGAAGAAGCCCTGGGCGGTCAGGCTGTCGCTGGTCAAGAACTCGGCCAGCTTGTGCACCTGGCCAGGTCCGAACGCGACGTCCACGAACGGAAAGCGAGCGAACACCTCCTCCTTGACCGATTGAGCCCAGCAGCCCCCCACCCCGACGACTCGCCGGGGATCTTCGCGCTTGAGGCGCTTGGCCTCACCGAGATGAGCGACGAAGCGGCTATCGGCCGTCTCGCGGATCGAGCAGGTGTTGAACAGGATCAGGTCGGCGTCGGCCCGGGTGGCCGCCTCGCGGTAGCCCAGCGACTCCAGCATTCCCTTCATCCGCTCGGAGTCGTGCTCATTCATCTGACAGCCGAAGGTGGTCACGTGGTAACGCTTCACAACGCCCACAGGGTAAACCCCTCCGGGTCGCGCGCCGGCGCGGATACGCTC
>JALYZQ010000117.1 GCA_030948805.1 Actinomycetota bacterium
CCCGAGCGCGCCGCCGACCTGCTGGGAGGTGTTGATTAGCCCGGAGGCGAGCCCCGCCTCGTGCGGCTCGGTTCCGGTGACGGCGGCGATCGTCACGGGGACGAAGGCCAGTCCGAGCCCGACGGCCGCGAGCAGGGAGGGGCCGAGGACGTCGACGGCGAACGAGCCGCCAGTCGCCGGTACCTGCGAGAACCACAGCAGGCCGGCCGCCACCGACAGCATCCCCGCGATCAGCGGCGGCTTAAAGCCGACCCGCGTTACGAGCTGGGATGCGGCACCAGCCGACAGGATGATCCCGACCGACAGTGGCAGGTACGACAGACCGGTCTTGATCGCCGAGTAGTGCAGGACGTTCTGGAGGTAGAGGGAGATGAAAAAGAACATCGAGAACAGCGACATGCCGATCAGCAGCCCGACGATGTTGGCCCCTCTGAGCGTGCGCAGTCGGAAGATCGAGAACGGCATGAGCGGGTGGCGTTGACGGATCTCGATGGCCAAGAAGGCGATCAGCAAAATCGCGGCGCCGATTAGGCGCAGCAGGGTCGCGGTCGATCCCCAACCGACGTTGACGGCGTCGACGACGGCGTAGACGAGCAGGGACAGGCCGGCGGTGACGGTCACTGCGCCAGGCAGGTCGAACGTCTTGATGTCATCTTCTGAGCGGCTCTCACGCAGGGTGCGCGGAGCCAGTACGGCAGCGGCGATTCCGATCGGGACGTTGACGAACAGCACCCAGCGCCAGCTCAGTCCGCTGGTCAGGATCCCGCCCAAGAGCACGCCAGCCGCGCCGCCGGCGCCCGCCACCGCGCCCCAGACGCCGAGCGCACGGTTGCGCTCTGCGCCCTCGGCGAACGTGGTGGTGATGATCGATAGCGCCGCCGGGGAGACAATCGCGGCCCCGAGGCCCTGGACCGCCCGCGCGGCGATCAGCCAGCCCTCGGATTGGGCAATCCCGCCAGCGAAGGAGGCGAGCGAAAAGAGCACCAGCCCGAGCTTGAACATGCGCCGGCGCCCGAGCAGGTCGGCCATGCGCCCACCGAGCAGAAGGAAGCCGCCAAAGGTGAGGGTGTAGGCGTTGACAACCCAGGAAAGGTCGGCCCGCGCGAACTGGAGGTGGGCTCCAATTGAGGGCAAGGCGACGTTGACTATCGAGGCATCGATGACGATCACGAACTGCGTCATCGCCAGTAGCAGGAGGGCGAGGTTCTTGGCCCGAGGGGTGTAGAGGGGCGTGGACTGCTGCTGCGCGGTCGACGTCATTGGAAGCTGACCTCCGGTTCCGTTTGCATCTCCGAATATAGTGAACTACGATTCCGGTTGTCAAGAGACCGGGTGAAAAGACTGTGACCCAGACCTGGACAGATACCGAACGCCCGCTACGAGCTGACGCACGGCGCAACCGCGAGCGCATCATCGAGAGCGCACGGAAGGTATTCGCCCAGTGCGGCGCCGATACGCAGATGGACGACGTCGCGCGCTGTGCGTGCGTCGGTGTCGGCACGGTCTACCGACACTTCCCGACCAAAGAGGCGCTGATGGTCGAGCTGGTGCGTCAGAAGTTCCGGCTTCTGGCCACAACCGCCCGTGAAGCGCTTGAGCGTGATGGGGAGCCGTTTGACGTCTTCGCCGACATGCTGCGCGGCAACGGCGAGATATGCGCCCGCGACGCGGCTTTGCAGCACGCTCTGACCGGCGTCGGAGAGCAGATCTGGGCGCAGGCGCAAACCGAACGAGATGAGTTGAACGCTCTGACCGCGGAGTTGATCGCGCGAGCCCAGCGCGCCGGCACCATGCGCCTCGACCTGCAAGCCGCCGACATCGGGATGCTGATGTGCGGCGTGTCGGCCACGATGGCCCATAACACCTCCGGCTTCGATTGGCAGCGCCATCTCGAGCTGGCCATTGACATGCTCCGGGCACGCGATTGATGCCAGTCTGAGACACCGGGAAGAGGCAGTGTTTCCCCAGCCCGGTGCGCTGGCTGTTCCAGAGGCGAGAGGCGAACGTGGGTTTGGTCGTCGGTCTGACTGGGTAGCGAAAAGTAGGCGCGCGGCCAGCTGTGCAGCCGCGCCTTTAGAACCAGACCATCCGACTGACCGCTTGCGCCGTCCAAGGACTTGGTACTCCGGAGATCCGTCATCGCCGAGGCCGTAGTTGCGCATGCGTTGCGTTCATGAACGTCGTGTGGTCTTCGACATTTCAATCGGCAGGTATCTGAAAGGCAGCAAATGAGTCAGGCTGAACAGAAGGTTGTGCAGTATCTGAATGAGGCCCATGCTTCGGAGCTCGGCCTGGTGCAGGTGCTCCGGGCGCAGATCGCAATGACGCCACGCGGGAGCTACCGCAGTGCGTTGGAGAAGCACCTGGGCGAGACCCAGGACCACGCGGGTCGGATCGAGCGTCGGCTGACCGATCTCGATCACAGCGGCAGCCCGCTCCAGCTGGCTATCGGCTGGGCTGAAGCAGCACTTGCCCAAGGACTCGCTGTCGCCAAGACTCCGCTGGACATGCTGCGGGGCAGTGGCGGTGAGGAGAAGGTGCTGAAGAATGCCAAGGACACGTGCGCCACGGAGGCCCTGGAGATCGCCACCTATACCGCGCTCGAGCACTTGGCGCGCGCCGTGAGGGACCGCGCGACGGCTGAGCTCGCAGCTTCGATCCGCTCCGACGAGGAGCGAATGCTGGCTCGCGTGATGCGTGAGCTTCCGAAGCTAACCGCCGCGGTTGTGGGTGCCGATGTGCACGGTGACCCGTCTTATGACCCGAGCAAGACGGGCGCTGCAGACGGAGCGCGTAAAGCGGGCCGGCAGGCCAAGAAGACCGCACGCCGTGCCAACACCCGCGTGCGCAGTACGACGCAACAGGTACGGAAGGTGCCCGGCGTCGCCCGAGCTGAGGGCGAGGTCAAGGGCGCGGTGGCCTCTGAGCAGGACTTGCCGATCGCGCGCTACGACAGCCTTACGGCCAGTGACGTGGTGGAGAAGCTAAGTGGGCTGTCCCAGATCGATCTCGCGAAGATCGACGCCTATGAGCGCAAGAACCAGGATCGCTCGACCGTGCTCGGACGCATCAGCACTTTGCGCGGCGAAGAGCCGTGGCCCGGGTACGACGAGCTGAACGCCGATGAGATCAGCGCGCTGCTGAGCGACGCAGACGAGGAGCGGATCAAGCGTGTGCGTACCTACGAGCGATCGCACAAGAATCGGGCCGGCGTGATGAGCACGGCTGAGCGCGAGGCGACTAGCGCTTAGGCTCCGCTAAAGGCGCTGCCGCTGCTCTTCGTCCGGCGCTACTAGTCCGCCAGGGTCGGTCTCCGACCCTGGCGGTGTCCTGACCACGACGGTCATCCGGGCCCTTCCAGGGTCGGCGGTTGTCAAGTCCGGCTGGGCTCAGTCGCCGCCGGGTGAGCCTCCCGACCCGCCGGAGCTGGGGGAACCGCTATCGGATCCGCTCGAGCCACCCGACCCGCCCGAGCCATCCGACCCGCCGGAGCCGGAATGGCCATCGCCCTGGCTGCCCTGCTGGTCGCCGGGGCTGTCAGCGCCGTGTGTCCCCTCATCGGAGGATGAGCCGGCGAGGACGTAGCTGCCATCGGGTTGCGGACTCACCTGCAGCTCGACCTCCTGGCCGACGCTGAACATCGAGATGTCAAGGCTTGCGGGCACGCTCACGACGATCGAGTTGGCCGTCTGACCGTCGTCGGTCGAGGAGACCGTGATCGTACGGGCCGTGGAGTCAACGGCGAGGATGGCGCCCTCGATGTGGAAGCTGCCTGTGTCGGTGCCCGTGGGCTGGATGGTGTCGTCGTTCAGATCGCCTTGATCATCGACCGTGCCGGTTGCGGTGACGATCGTGCCGACCGGCGGGAGTGCGTCGGCGACCCGAGCTAGGCGTCCGTGTCGCATGCGGACGAGCATGGAGACACCGCGGGCGGACAGGGTAAAGGTGCCGTGCCGCCGGTCGAGGTAGCTCACGGTGCCACGCAGGCGCACTCGGGCATGGCGGCGGAAGGCGAGGACGTGGGTCCGGCGGGCGGCGTAGGTGCCGTTGCGCAGGCGGCGCACCGACACGGTGACGACGGTCGCCGGCCGGGGCCTGCGGGCCGAATGGATCGCGTACAGGTGCCCAGCCCGAGTGGCGACCACGAAGGAATGGGCGCGAGCGTTGCGGTGGACGACGGTGCCGTGGACAACGGCGGCCTGGGCGGCCCCGACCGTCGCCAACATGGTCACGGCGATGGCTAGCGCCGCCCGGCGAGTGGCAGTGATGATTCGCATGCGATGACTCCCTTGGTAGTAGGGCTGTATCGATGAGAGGTGCCTCGCGGACCAAACGTCACGCCGGACCCGGACGGATGTACTAGCCGCCATGACCCCAGGCGGACGCGGGAGGAGTACGGCAGCAGCAGTCGGTCGAGCGGAGTCAGTTGGATCCAAGCGAGGCCGGGCTCCTGTGGCACTAGTGAGAGGGCGCACAGGAGGAGACCGGCCTCCCCATATAGGACGCGATCTTCGGCGATTCCTTCCCGGAGCCTGTGGCCGATCAGGCGTGCCGGCTGCGCCGGGGAGGGGGTTTCTGCTGGTTGTGCTCGGCTTGCACGCGGCTGCCAGCCGGTTTAGAGTCGGGCCGACGGCGGCTGCCGCACAGCATCACCAAGGAGGTGTGCTCATGGCGTTTATGCTGATGCAGTTCGAGATCGAGGACTTCGATGCCTGGAAGCGGGTGTTCGACTCTGATCCAGCCGGGCGCAAAGGAGTTGCCAAAGGCCATCAGATCTTTCGCGGAGTGGAAGACCCCAAGCAGGTATTTGTCGCTACCGAGTACGGGTCTGTGGAGGACGCCAGGGCCGTCCGGGAGCGCCTGCTCGCCTCCGGGGTCTTGGACGACATGACCACGAAGACCGAGCCCACGGTCACCGAGCTGGCTGATTCCGCTCGGTACTAGGGTGCCCCCGGCACCTCCCGATGGGCAAGGCTGGTTCGAACCAGCGACCTCTCGCGTGTGAAGCGCGGAGACGGCGCCGAGATCAAGCTTGGAATCACTTATAGACATAGGGTCTCGCCTGGTCCGGGTCTAATCTTGACGGTGGCATTTACGGTCGGATAGCCGGATGCTGTCGGTTTTGGGCAGCGCTGGCGGCCCGTTGCCCGAGCGTCGATGACTCGAGCGACGGGAGAGAGTCCTGTGGCCTGCGGGCCGGACCGCTTCGTGGGGTGCCACCTCTGAGACGCCCGCTTGCCCTCTATCTGCGACCTCCAAAGCGCGGCTCGGAACTGGGCCCAGATCCGATCGCGAGCAGACTGGCCGCTCGTGGATTGCCATTGCCAGCCAGCGACGTCATCACGTATTCTGAGTTGGCGTGGGAGCCCGTGAGCCGTTCACCGTGGAGGTCACCGGAGGGGCGCTCGGGGGCTGGATTTGTGGTTCGGGGTTGCCGGTGCTTCTTCTGCACGGGGGTCCGGGGCTGAGTTATGAGTATCTCGGCGAGTTGGGCGAGGAGC
>JALYZQ010000125.1 GCA_030948805.1 Actinomycetota bacterium
AGGGCGAGATGTAGCCCTTGTCGAACTGCATGCCCTCGGTGAACTCGAGGTCCATGCCGAACGTCTGGCCCTCCTCGACGTTGACCACGCCGTCCTTGCCGACCTTGTCGATCGCGTCGGCGATCACGTCGCCGATCTCGTCGTCGCCGGCGGAGATGGTCGCCACGCGGGCGATCTGATCCTTGCCGGAGATCTCCTTGGACTGCGACTCGATGTTCTTGACGACATCATCGACGGCGCGCTCGATGCCGCGCTTGAGGGCCAGCGGGTTGGCGCCGGCGGCCACGTTCTTCAGACCCTGGCGAACGATCGCCTGGGCCAGGACGGTGGCCGTGGTGGTGCCGTCACCGGCTACGTCGTTGGTGGCCGTGGCCACCTCGCGGACGAGCTGGGCGCCCTGGTTCTGGAAGACGTCCTCGACCTCGATCTCCCGGGCGATGGTGACGCCGTCATTGGTGATCGTGGGGGCGCCGAACTTCTTGTCGAGCACAACGTAGCGACCGCGGGGACCAAGGGTGACCTTGACCGCGTTGGCGACTGCGTCGACTCCCTGTTCGAGCGCTTTGCGCGCGTCTACGTCGTACTTAAGTTCCTTATGTGCCATGTGTTCTGTGTTCTCCCTAGTTACTGGACCTTGGCCAGCACGTCGGACTCGCGGAGGACGAGCAGCTCTTCGCCGTCCACCTTGATCTCCGTGCCGCCATATTTGCTGTAGAGGACCTCGTCGCCCTCGGCGACGTCGACCGGGGTGCGCTTGCCGGTGTCCTCGTTGACCTTGCCGTCGCCCACAGCCAGGACCTTGCCCTTCTGAGGCTTTTCCTTGGCGGTGTCGGGCAGGACGATGCCACTGGCGGTGGTCTCTTCCTCCTCGATCGCCTGGACGATAAGGCGATCGCCGAGGGGCTTGAGCTTCATCTGGTCTAACCTCCGATTGAAGTTTCGCTAGCTGAAAAAGGGCGCTTGGCACTCATTGCTGTGGAGTGCCAGCCCCAGCCGACTATAGCTGGCGCTGAGCGCTAATCAAGACCAATTTGGCACTCTGGCATAAAGAGTGCCAGGACCATCTAGCGCCGGAGCGCTAGCGATGCAGGGTCAGATAGGCGTGCAGGATGGGGTCACCGACCAGTGCGGCGATGACTCCACCCGCGGCCAGATAGGGCCCAAAGGGTAATCCGGTCTTACGGGCCGCCCGTACCCCGCGTCGGCGCGCAATGGCCAGCCCAGCGACGACGCTGCCGAGCAGAGCGATGACCAGGGCCACGATGACCGAACGGCCGAGGAACAAGCCCATCACGGCCAGCAGCTTGACGTCGCCCATGCCCATGCCAGCCGGGTTGACCAGCGCGGTGATGAACAGAAAGCCGCCGGCCACGGCCGCCCACAGCAGCCGCCGCGGCTCATGGCTGGGGTCCAGGAGCAGCCCGAGCGTGACCGCCGCCACCGCCGCCGGCCCGGTTAGGCGGTTGGGAATGATCCGGCGCTCGACGTCGATCACGGCGCAGGGGACGAGCACGAGCACCAAGACGCCCCGCAGCACCGCCAGCGCGGCCGAGTCCTGGACCGCGGCGACGGCAATGACCAGCACGGCGGTGACGGCGATCACGAGCGGCGAGCGCAGACGGCTCGGGGCCTCGGGCTTGGCTTCGGCGGTCGACATTGGCGTAGAGCCGGTCTAGGAGGACCGACCAGGCGGCGAGTCTACGCGGCGCACCGGCACCCCCGCCGCCAGGACGGCGCATGTCGCAGAGAGGATTAGGATGGCAGCGATGGGGCGCACGCGATGACCGCCTTCGGAGCCCTGTTCCTTGTCTTGGGCCTCCTGTTCCTCGGCGCCGGTCTGCGCGTCGGTCGCGCCGCCCGGCGTTTTCGCAGCCGAGCGCAGCGCACGGAGGGAAGATTGGTCTCGCTGCGGACGAGCCTGCATGACAGCCCGGGCAGCTCGTTGAACACGTCGGGGCTGGCCCGCACTCGACCTGGCCCGGGCCGACGGGTCGGCGATCGCTGTCACGTTCACGGCCATCGGTGCGGTCGCGATCCTGATCGGCGCCGGGGTCCTGGCCCTCTCGCTGTAGCCTGCGGCCGTGTCCGGCGCCGAGCTAGACGACCGCTTCGGCGAGCTGCCGATCTCAAAGCTGGGCGCTGGCCTGTGGGTGATCGAGGCACGGACGCACAAGTCGCGCCGCCGGGGGCTCTCGCACCTGGACGTGCTGCCGGCCGACCATGGGCTGCACATCCCCCAGACCCCGTCGGTGCACACCTTCGGGATGCGCTTTGCCCTCGACCTGATCTGGCTGGCCAAGGATGGCGCCGTGGTCCGCGTTGACCGAGGGGTGCAGCCGCGGAGGATCCGCGTCTGCCTGAGCGCCCGCTCGGTGGTGGAGACGATGGCCGGCCAGTCCGACGCGTTTCTGGCCGCCGGGCTGGGCGGCGGGGGCTCGAGCGACGGCGAGCCGGGAGCGGACTGAGCGAGCCGAGAGCGGACTGAGACCGCCGCGGGCAGTTGGCTCAGACGGAGTTAGTGGCCACCGCCGCGGCCAGCTCCTTGACCGGCACGCGCGTGGACAACCGCAGGTCGGCCAGCTCGTAGGTGCTCGTGTTGAGCATCACCCGCAGGCGCTGGTCATAGGGGATCGTGGCCCGCGTGGCCACGGCTTGACGGCGGAGGTTGTCCTCACCGCCAGCCGGTTCGCCGGCGGCAGCCTGAACCCGGCGCCGATCGTCAACTCGTTGCGAATCACCGGCGGCTTCTAACGGGGCGCGCCTCCCGCGGCGATCAGTTGCGCGCGCCGCCCAGCCCGTGGATGCGGTCGCGCATGTGCTCAGGGGGGTGCTCGATGATCTGCGAGAAGCGGACCACGGTGACTGTGTCGTCCATCGACACCACCCGCCCGTAGATCTGCTCCAGGAAGTGGATCATCTCATCCACGCGCCGGAACTCGGGGTTGTCGTGCTCGATGTCCCGCGGGGACAGGTCACGCACGCGCTTGACCTCGACCTGATCGATGACGGCGCTGAAGATCTTCTCCCGGGGCGAGTGCTGGTAGCCGATCGTGACCAGGACGCACTCATTCTTCTGGTACTTGTGCGACTTGTCTCCGAGCCGAATCGTGGCCGTCTTGCGGCCCCGTCGCAGCTGGTCGCCGAACACCGACGAGTAGAAGTTCAGTACGCGCACGTCTAGTCAGGCTCCCCGAAGAAGATGGCTTCGGCAGCCTACCGGTCCGGGTCCGAGCGCGACATGGCGCGGCGCACCATTTGTCGCTCACCCTCGTAGGTCAGCTTGTGAGCGGCCTCGCCGATCGGCATCCAGCGAGCCTCCTCGATCTCGTGGTCATGGTCGGCCAGGTCGCCCGACCGGTAGGCATAGAGAAAGAAGCGCACTCGCTTGGCCACTTCGCGCCCGCGCCGTTCGTAGGTATAGGCGACGTCACCGAGCTCGCCGATCAGCTCGCCTGAGACCCCCGCCTCCTCGGCGACTTCGCGCCGCGCGGCCTGCTCGGCGCTCTCCCCGTCCTCGGGATGTCCCTTGGGCAGGCCGAGCACGCGCCGCCCGCCGGCCCCGCGCTTGACGGGAACGATGACCGCGACCCGGTCACCGTCGAGTACCACGCCTCCGGCCGAGAACTCCTCCGAGGCGGTTTTAGAAGACATAGCGCTCCAGGGCGGCTGGCTCATGGACGGTCAGGCGACCCCGACCCTGCGTGATCACGCCGGCCCGCTCCAGCACGGCCAGAAAGCGGCTGGCCGATTCGCGCGAGGAGCCGGCCAGCTGAGCGAGGTCGCTCTGGGTGGCGGTGATGAGAACGTCGTTCTCAGCCGCTCCCTCGGAGCGAGAGCTAGCCACAAGCTCGGCCAGGACGGCGGCCACGCGGCTCTGCACGGTCTGAAACGACTGCCGGCTCAGCCGCTCGTTGGTTTCCCGCAGACGCCGGCTGAGCGCGGCCAGCAGCTTGACCGCGATATCCGGATGGTCGCGCAGCATGCGGCGCATGTCCCCACCCAGGATCGCCACGACCTCAATGTCCTCCAGAGCCTGGACGGTGGCCGAGCGCCGTTCCTGGTCAAAGATGGCCAGCTCACCGAAGATCTCGCCCGGCCCGAGCGTGGCCAGGGTGAGCGATCGGCCATCGGTGTGCTCGCGCACGACGCGCACGTGACCGGAGCGCACCACGTAGCAGGTGTCGCTCTCGTCGCCCTCGTAGAACACCGCCTCGCCGCTGTGGAAGCTGCGCGGCACGGTGACCTCGGCCACCCGGACCAGGTCGGCCTCGGCGAGGGCCGAGAAGGCCGGCACTCCCTGTAGGAGGGCCATCATCTCCTGGCTGGTGGCCGCCACGGCGAGGACTCTAGCCCGGTGCTCTAGACCCGGTCCCAACCTGATTGCGAATCAGCGGGGTTTCGTCACCGCGCCGGTATCGTGACGCAGATGCGGAGGATCCTGGTGATTACGCCGATCGTGCTTGGCGTGTTGGCTTCAGCGAACGTCGATCTGGCGGTAGCCCGGAACCCGAGTCAGGCTCAGATTCAGAAGGCCGTCCGGCGGGCCGAGCACTCCACCCAGCTCTGGGCGACGGTCAACGTCTGCAACAGCCACCGCTACCCCAACTACCTGGGGGTCCGCGGGCAGATGCCCGCGCTGGGCTTTGCCGCCTGGCTGTCGATGGACATCCGCCTGTACTACTACGCCCGCGGCAAGCACCGGTTCCTCCCCGTGCTGTCTCACGGCACCAAGCTGGTACGCCTGGGCCGCGAGGCCAAGGGCCTGCAGCAGGGAGGCGTGCTGTTTCAGTTCGCACCCCACCAACCGAGGCTCGAGGCGGTGGTGCGGTTCGTCTGGCGGCGCTCCGGTCACGTGCTCGGTCACACCAGCCGGGCCACCACGGCCAGCCATCCCAGCGCCGACTACGGCAGCCCGCGCCACTACAGCGCCGCCGTTTGCAAGATCAGGTAGGGGGTCGGATGAACAGCCGCGGATCGTTGGTGATCACGCCGGTCACGCCGAGGCGCTCGAGGCTGCGGATCCGCGCCGGCTCATCGACCGTCCAAACGTAGAGCTCGCCTCGGGCACGCTGCAGCGCCCGCACCAGGCGTGGGGTGACCAGCCGCCAGTGGGCCATCAGAGCGTCGCACTCGCCGCGGCGAACCGCCGCTTCGGCCCAGGCCGGCAGGCGCGCGCGCCAGCCCAGCACGACCGCCGAGGCGGGGACCCACATCAGCGGATTGCGAAACGGGTCGTGGCGTAACTTGGGCACCGACCAGCCCAGCCGTACCTGGGCAGGCGCGGCGCGCAGCAGGGCCAGGCTCTCCCGATACTGGCTGGAGATCAGGGCTCGGCCCAGCAACCCAGCGGCCTGGAGGGCGTCCAGGACCTCGAGCTCGTAACCGGGCAGCTTCAGATCGACGTCCAGCTCGACGGAGGCAAAGGCCACCGAGGCCAGGTGAGCCAGGCCCTCCTTGAGGGTCAGGGGCTGGCGCCCTTCGGCGTCGTGATAGTCGTGGGCCAGGATCAGGCGCCCGTCCTCACGACTGGGCAGGACGTCGAACTCGATCATGTCGACGCCGGCGGCCAGCGCGGAGTCGAAGCTGGCCACCGTGTTGCCGGGGGCGATCAGGTCCGCTCCCTTGTGCCCGACGCGCTTCAGCGCTGACATCCAGGGCACCAGAACGTCGTGCGGTTGTCGTCACCCTGGCCGCGGGCGGCGATCGGCGTCGCGCAGCGCAGACACGGCTGCCCGTGGCGGCGAAACACGCCCCGCCCCGAGCTCTGGTCGCCGGTCTGAGCCGACTCAAGCATCCGTGGCCGCAACCCGTCGATGATTGCCACCGCCTCCTCGTCGCTGACGTGCGCCACGGGACGCCAGGGATCGATGCTCGCCTCCCAGCATCCCTCGGACTTCCACAGGTTGCCGATCCCGGCCACGTTGCGCTGGTCCAGCAGCGCGTCGCCGACGCCCCGGGTGTGATCATCAGCGCGCAGGCGGGCCAGGAAACGCGGGTAGTCAAACGCGTCGGCCAGGATGTCGGGGCCCAGGCCGGCCAGCCGCTGGTCAAAGCGGGTCCGGCTGTCGGTCAACAGCTCGAGCACCGGCCCATCGAACTGGGCCACCTCGTGACCGCCCCGAGTGAGGACCAGCCAGGCGCGGCTCGGCGAGCGGCGCCACCGCTGACCCGGCGCGTAGACCCCCCAGCCGCCGGTCATCCGCAGGTGAGAGTGGATCGTCAGGTCGCCCTCGAACTGGATGAAAAGGTGCTTGCCGTACGTGCGGATCTCGGTGATCACGCGACCGTCCAGCCGCTGGGCCCAGCGATCCAGGCGATGACGGGGGTGCGGAGTCCGGATCTGGTCGGGCACGTGGCCCTCGAGCACGGGACGGATCCGGCGCGCGGCGTAGGCAATCGTGTCCCCTTCGGGCATGGCTACATGGCTAGGCGGTCAGAGTCAGCCGCCGGGGGCCCTCCTGGAAGCCGAGCGCGCTGAGCGCTGGAGCCAGGGCAGAGCTCATCGCCGGCTGGCCGTCGACCTTCTCCAGGGCCAGGCGCTTGATGCGGCCGCTGCGCACGTGCTCTACCAGCGCCGCTAGGGCGCCTCGCAGTCGCGGGTCATCGGAGCCAACGAGCGTCTGCAGGCCACGCCCCCCTCGCTCCAGGTAGACGATCGGATCTCCCTCAGCCAGCACCACATAGGCCCCGGCGGTGCGTGAGGGACGCCGCGAAGTCGCCGCCTGATCAGCGGCGGGCTTAGGCCAAGGCAGCGCGGCTCCGTAGGGCTGAGCCGGATCGATGGCGGCCAGCACCAGTGGGCGCTGGCTCTGCTCACCGCTGCGGGCGCGCAGCCGTTCGATCGCCCCCGGCAGGGCGAACTGGGCACCCCCCAGCCCCTCCAGGAAGTAGCCGCGCCGGGCTACGCCGAGCGTCTCGAGCTGGCTGAGCTCGGGGTAGACGGCCGAGAAGCCCCCCGGGACCCCTTCGGCCAGCACCTGCTCGCGGGTCAGGATCCCGTAGCGCTCCAGCAGCAGCTCACCGAGCGCACGGCGCCGCGTCGCGGGGTCGACATCATCGCGCAGCAGGGGCGCGGTCTCGGACCAGCGGCCCTGCACCTGAGCCGAGGCGGGGCTGCGGTGGGC
>JALYZQ010000139.1 GCA_030948805.1 Actinomycetota bacterium
GTAGTACCCCCGATGAGCAGCCCGGGGCGATGCCCGAGATCTTCCCCTCGGCGCCCGACGGCAACCCGACCGCCGGGATCCCCGCCAACATCAACCGCTGCTGGACGTGCCGCTCGCAGGTCATGCAGGCCTGGGGCAACTACGGCACTGTGTGGTCAGTTGTGCATCAGCAGCTGGGGGTGCGTCCGTTCCTGCCCTACGGCATGCTTGAAGTCGTCCCCCAGGTCCCGCCGCGACAGCCCAGCGTGGCCGGCTCAGACATCCGCCTGGGCGGTGGTTCGGTCGACGTCTTCGCCGCGCACTCGGGTCGCCGGTACACCACTCGGGTGCGCGCCCATGGCCTGCGCCTGCGCTCGCTGATCCTCGGTCACACGCTCCCGGCGAGCACCTCGCGATACGCGGTCAAGCTTGACGGGCGCCGGGTCCGGCACCCTGCGGCCACGCGCACCAATCGCGGACTGGAGATCACGGTACGGGCCCGCGGGCGGGGACCGCACCGGCTTGTCATAACTGTCCGCTGAGCCGGCGCGGCGGCCCGACACTCCCGGGCGGTAGGGGCGATCGGCGACCATTGCCTCGTAGGCATCGGCGACGGCGAGGGATCCGAGGCGGACCCCAGCTGGCGATCCTGAGGCCTACGGCGTCACGTAGTACCGTCTCTGACTGATGAGGGACTTCGACTTCGACCCCCAGCGGCTGGTCGACGCTGTCAAGCGCGTGGCCAGCGACGCACCGTTGCTGGTGGCCGATGGCTTCGGCCGTCTGATCCGTGACACACCACCGGACCGCCTGGAGCAGCTGATGCGTTCGCCGGCCCGCAAGCCCCTCCTGGACGGGATCTTCTGGCAGATGCCCAAGCAGCTGGACGCTGAGCAGGCCAAAGGCCTTCAGACGACCATACGCTGGTGCATCAGCGGGCGCGGGGATGAGTCCATCGACGTCTACACGCTGGAGCTCGACCACGGGCGGGGGCGTGTGGTCAGAGGGCCGGACGCCCCCGAGCCGCGGCTGACCATCACCATGGATGGAGTGGAGTTCCTGGGCCTGGTCAGCGGCAATACCGACGCGATGCAGGCTTACTTCTCGGGACGGATCCAGCTGGCCGGGGACATCATGATCGCGGCCAAGCTGGCTCAGCTGTTTCGCATGCCGGGCGGTGGCGGTCCCGCCAACGGCGGCAGCACTCCGCATCCCTGACGCTGCCCGGAGCTCCGCCTGATCGACTGATCAGTCACTGCGGGCATACGATCTGCCCGTGTCCGACACGGCCTCACCGACCCCCCGGGTGTACGTCGCCGGAACCGGAACGTTTGCCGCCGAGATCGCGGATTGGGCCGGCGCGGCGGGAATTGAGGTCAAGGGGCTCATCGAGATGATCGATGAGTCACGGATCGGCACCACGGCGCATGACCTGCCGGTGCTGGGTCTGGCGGGTCCGTGGAACGGGGCGACGGCCCTACTCGGAATCGGCGGCTGGCGGCGGCCGCTATGGGAGCGCTTGCGATCGGCCGGCTGGCTGGCCGATGATCTCGTCCATCCCACGGCCAGCATCGCCTCGAGCGCGCGGATGCGGCGTGGGGCGACGGTCGGACCACGGGCTGTGATTGGAGCCGCCAGCACGCTCGGAGAGCAGACGATCGTCTCCCGCGGAGCGCTGGTCGGCCACCACGTCGAGATCGGGGCATTTGTCACGCTGACCCCGGGGGCGAACATCGGCGGCAACTCGGTGCTGCGGAGCGATGTGTTCATCGGCATGGGGGCGACGGTCCTCAACGGCGTGACGGTCGGCGAGCGGGCGCTGGTCGCCGCCGGTGCGGTAGTGCGCACCGACGTCGAGCCCGACCAACGTGTGCAGGGCGTCCCGGCCCGGCCCTATGAACGAGTAGAACGATGACCGCGTGGGAGCGTGCTCTCCGCGCGATAGGCCAGCGGATCCGCGGTCCCTACGCGTCCCTGGGCCGACTCGACGCGCGCCTGCACGAGCTCCAGGCCCGTATGGCCGATATGGAGCATCTGCTGGCCGTCGGCTCAGAGCGAGCCGGTTCGTCCTACGAGCTTCTGGATGGAGAGATACGGGCGACACTGCGCGCGCTGGCCTCCGAGGAGTCCGAGAACCGGCGCCGGCTCCATCGACTGCGAGCCTCGTCCTCGTACCCGGCCGCGTGGACGCAGGCAAGCCCGCTAATCACGGTAACCGTGGCCACGCGTGATCGGCCGCAGACGCTCGTCGAACGTGCCCTGACCTCGATTCTCGGCCAGACGCACGCCGAGCTTGAGGTGATCGTGGTCGGCGATCACGCCGACCAGGCCACCGCCGAAGCCGTCCGGGCGCTCGGAGACCCACGCGTCGCCTTTTTCAACTTGAGCCAGCGGCTGCTTTTCACTGACGACCCCTTCCGCCACTGGCTCGTGGCCTCGACGATGGCCCGCAACGAGGCCATGCTGCGCGCACGTGGCCTCTGGGTGGTCAGCTTCGACGACGACGACGCGATGCGTCCGGACTGCCTCAGCCGCCTGCTGCGCAGAGCCCGGGAGAGCGACCGACCCGAGGTGGTCTACGGACGGGCGATGTTCCACCGCGAGGGCGAGCCGAGCTTTGAGCTTGGCAAGTTCCCCCCTGAGCACGGTCAGTTCACCTGGGCATCGGGGATGTATCACGCTGGGCTGAGGTTTCTGGAGCGCGAGCTGTTTGCGGCCGACATGAGGCTTCCCGGGGACTGGTTTCTCGCCCAGCGGATGCTGCGTAGCGGCGTGCGCTTCGCAATGGTCGACGGCGTGCTCTCAGACGTCTATCCCTCAGCTATGAACCGGGTGCTGCCACCGGGCCCGTCCTGAGCGCATCTCGCGTCCGGCCAGGATGAGCATCCGCTCCAGATGCCTGCGCCACAGCTTCCAACTGTGGACACCGGGATAGACGGCAAAGTGAACGTCTGCACCCGCGCGCGCCAGCGCAGCCGCCATGAGTGGCGTCTGGGCCGCCGAAGCGTCCTTCTTCCCGACGTAGAGAAACGCTCGCAGGGGAAAGCGTCGCAGCGTTCGGCGCAATCGCCGCACCACATCGATCGGGCTGTTGTCCAAGAGCTGAGCGTACGAGGCGTGAGCGAAGACCCCCGTGCGGGTCTGGGTGAAGTAGCCCGACCAGACCTGCACCGAGGCGAACAGACTCAAGTGATGAAGGGCCACGTTCATCGCTCCATAAGCGCCGGCGGAGAGGCCCGCGACGGCGCGATCCCGTCGGAAGGGCAGGGCGCCGAAGCGGTGATCGACGTCGCGGACGACGTCTGCCACGTAGCTGTCATAGCGGCCCGCCGGGGTGTTGGCCCACTCGGAGTCGGAGTGGATCCGGCCGCCGATGCGCCCGTCGGGAAACACGAGGATCATCGGCTGGACACGACGCCGAGCGATCAGGCGCTCGAGTGCCGGCTCGATCTGGGCATTGACCGTGAAAGCCCTCGGCCGGCCCGGCATGCCATGCAGCAGGTAGAAGACGGGAAGATGCCGACCCGGGCGGTAGGCGTGCGGCACGTAGAGCAGGTAGTCGGCTCGACGGTGAAGCGCTCGGGAATAGAACTCGACGCGGGAATAGAACTCGGCGATCCGGGGACGCAGTGGGCTCCGCGCGGCGCCTGCCGGCGGCCCGATCGTCAGAGCGGGCGCCGAGGATCGGGGAGTTCTTCCGGCACCGGCGGTCGCCTCCATCACACCGGCCGTACCGCCGACCACCAAGGCCAGCAGCAGGACGATTCGAGCTCGGGAGTGGACACCCCGCAACATGGGTCGTCTCACGTCGCCCATTGTCGAGCCGAGAGCTTTAGGGAAGTCTTGGCAGAAGGACTGTTTTGGCTTAACACCGCGGTGCTTCCCGCGGCCACACGCCGGGCTTACACCGCCGCGCTCACTGCCCGCTCCGTGGGATTGCGGATTGGCTCAGACCGCGAGGAGAGAAGCACGAGTGCCGTGATGGCCGCGGCTAGGGCCAAGGTGATCAGGTCCTGGGAGGCGCTGGGCCCGAGGGCCGGGAACTGGAGCAGCAAGGGCACCAGCCAGAGCATGGCGAGCCTCGGACGCACGAGAGCGAGCGGGACCAGGAGCAACGCGAAGTAGTGCATCCAGACGATTGGGGTGACAAACAAGCTGCAGGCGACACTCAGAGCCAGCGCAGCCCGGCCGCCACCCCGCTGTCCGGCGGCCAGACAGGCCCCGGCGAGGACCGCGGCGACGCCGGCGCTGAGTGCGTAGGCCAGAGGACGACTGCTGCCATGGTTGACGAACAAGGCGACCAGGCTGTAGCCGCGGGTCTCCTGATCGCGGGTCAACGTGGCCATCAGGGCCTTGTAGCGAGCGAGCTGGTCAAAGCCCAGCACCGCCCAGGACAGGAGATTGATGACCAGGCCACAGAGGGCGGCGTAGCCGAGCGCCCGGTAACGCTTGGTAGCGATGAGCCATAAGGTCAGAGGCCAGAGGAACAGCTTGAAGGAGACGACCAGGGCGACCAGGACGCCTGAGACGATGGGCAGATTGCGGTAGCGCCAGGCTAGGGCGATGCCAAAAGCCAGGATCAGGGTGACGTTGGCCGTCTCCCAGGCCGACATCACCGCCGGCCACATCAGGCACACGCCATAGACGCGCCAGTCCTTCACCTCGAGGACGCGCAGCGTGGCCAGCGCCGCCAGGATGCCGACCATCGTGAAGACCACGTCTGCGGTGCCCTGGGCAAGCAGCGAGAACGGTGCCAGCAGGAGGGCCGCTACCGCTGGGTATACGAAGGTGATTCCTTTCAGCTGGGCTGAGTTGGAGGCCACGTAGGGGCTGAGTCCGTCGAATATGCGGTGCCCGGCGATCCAGGAGCCGTGACTGAAGTCCACGGCTACCGTGTGGGCGTTGACCAAGCCCGAGAATTGGAGCGCGGTCAACAGGAGCGGGACGAGGCCAAAGGCGAGTACCTGGAGGCCGCGTGCGGCCAGCGCGCCGCGCAGCCGCCACCTCCCGCCGGGAGACACAGCGCCGAGGAACGCCGGCTTCGCCGGCCGCTCACGCCCGACTGGTTCGGGCGCGCGCATCGACGAGTC
Organism: Actinomycetota bacterium; assembly: GCA_030948805.1. Classification (GTDB taxonomy): domain Bacteria; phylum Actinomycetota; class Thermoleophilia; order Solirubrobacterales; family Solirubrobacteraceae; genus Palsa-465. Next base: position 5,070 of record JALYZQ010000139.1, read on the forward strand.
CGAGACTCCCACACATTGCGGGTCGGCCGTAGTGGTGACCTACCCCACTACACCTTTGACCAGGTCAGCTAGACCAAGATGCAGCGCGTGCTCGGGAAGCCTCCGAGCTCCCGGTCAGGAGCAGGTGCCGGAGCCCGAGTCCCTGAAGTTGCCCGCCTGGCCGTCGGAGGCCGGCCGGAACTGCCAGTCATAGCTGTTGGGGTGCAGCGTCAGCCGCAGTGCGCCGAAGGTGTCGTAGTTGGTCACCTCGCTGGTCGTCGGGTCACCGGGCGTCGTCGGGGGAACCCCATGACTCTGACCGCCGGTGGAGACGATGAACTCGCGAATGCCGCCCAGCGCCGGATTTCCGCTGGGATCCTGGGGACGGAAGCGCTCGTAGTGATGGTTGGCGTGGCCGTTGACCACCAGCGTGGCGTGCGCGCTGTAGAGGTCATTCCAGAAGGCGGCCGTCGCCGCGTTGTTGCCGAGGCTGCCCGAGTTCCAGCGCGGGTGATGCCAGTAGGCCATCACGCACCGTCGCTGGTTGGCCGCCAGGTCCTGTCTGAGCCATTGCTCCTGCGGGCTGCCCGCGGCGCATCCACCGCTGACCTGATAGGGACCCTTGTAGCCGCCAGAGCAGTTGGAGTTGAGCGCGATGATGTGCCAGGCGCCGAGGTTGAAGCTGTAATAGCCATCGCTGGTCAGGTGGGAGGTGTTGCCCCCCGATGCCTGGATGCGCGATAACACGCCGGTGTTGCCGAAGTAGGAGAAGAAGCCCGACGGGGGCTGGCCACCGTCGCCGTACTCGGCGTTGCCCAGGCTCGGATACGTCACCGCGTTGGCCCGCCCGAAAGTCTTGCCAAACACGTTTTGATAATCGCTGAGGCCGCCGTTGTTGTACTGGTTGTCGCCGAGATCCAGCAGGCCGCTGGAGAGGGGGTTCACGACCAGGTTGGACACGTACTTCTGGAGGCAGTCGGTGCCCGGTGCGGCGACTCCGGGGTTGCCGTTTCCGCTGTTGTAGTTCTTGTCGTAGACGGTGCACCCCATGTCGCCGACGGCGTCCACGACTGGGTCACTGACCTTCCACGAGAATGTGGTCGAGGCCGTGCTCGCCGACCCGTGCGCGGTCACCGTCGGCTTGTATGTCCCGGTGGCCGAGGGCGCGCCTGAGATGACGCCGCTCTGCGCGTTTATCCCGATGCCGGGCGGCAGCCCCGAGGCCGAGAACCGGGTGACCGAGCCGGTTGTGGACGGCGAGATGGGCGAAATCGGGGCCTGTTGGGGGCCTGATTGGTCGGGGATCTTCTTGATCGTGGGCGGGCTGTTGGTCACCGCGAGGCGGAGCTTGAGACGATGGCCCCGGGAACTGACCGACAGCACGTATGAAGCGGCGTGGGTGCTGCCGGGAATCTGGACGGAGGCTTGGGCGGCGCCATGACGGCTTGCGCGTAGCCGCCTGAGCCGGCGGCGACCCAGGAACACTGCGACCGGCGCCCGGCGCCGGAACCCGGCGAGCCTGAGCCCCACGAACCGGCCCGCGGACACCCGAGTCGGGATCAGCCGGACCCGTTCGCCGGAGGACAGAGCCGCGATGCTGGTCTGCAAAGACGCCACGGACTTCGACTTGGTGACCGTGAACCCGACCACGATCCGCCTGAGGCCCGCCGCAACCCGCAGGCGGCTGGCAACGTGCCTATGGGTCGGAACCCGGACGCGGACGGTCCAGCCGCCGTGACCATTGACCCGGAACCGCGCCACGCGGACTGATCCCAGCGAAACCGCGCCACGGCGGTGCGCGGGCATGCCAGTCCCGCTCAGGGAGAACCTCGACCCGGGCCGGGCCTGTCCGGGAACCGCCGTCAATGCCGCTGGCGCCGTGGACCTGGCCGCCGTCGCGGTTGACCCCGTCGCCCCAGAGCTCGCCACCCAGAGCAAGCTCAGCGCGGCGACCAGCGCAGCCGAGGCGGCCAAGCGCGCCAGCACCAGCCACCGGCTGAGCGGCGGTGTTCCCAGCGCGGCGCGACGACGGCCCCTTGTAAACGAGTGGAGTTTCAAACGAATCGGCTCCGCTACAGGCCCCAGGACGGCGACCCTCCGTACAACCCGCTGTATAGCAAAGCCACGGGAGTAGGAGCGTCGGTGACCACCGGGCTGCTCACACCATCCCTTCGCGCCCTTCGGCCAGTACCCCCAGCCGGACTCGAACCGGCGATCTCCTGCGTGAAAGGCAGGCGTCCTAACCGCTAGACCATGGGGGCGAGACCAGCCATTCTATGGCGCGGCTCAGGCCATCTCTGGGACGGGTGAGGCGGTTACCGCATCAGGCGACGGCTGAGCCGCTGCGCTCGACCATCACCGAGGTGGCCTTGACAACGGCCGTGGCCGGGACGCCGGGGGCCAAGCCCAGCTCCTCGATCGCGTCCCGAGTGATCGCGGCCGTAACCAGGAACGGTCCGGCCTCCAGTTCAACCAGGGCCATGACGCCGTCGGCCTCCACAGAACGCACTACGCCCGTGAACCGATTCCGGGCGGAGCGAGCGGAGCCTGTGCGATGACGCTGCGGGCGTGCGCTCAATCGCCTCACTTCGGCGGCCGGTACCAGGCGGCGGTTGCGCCCATCGCGCCGGGTCTGGAGCTGCCCCTTGCGATCCCACCGGCGCAGCGTGTCCACGCTGACGCCCAGTGCCGAAGCGGCCTCACCGAGGGACAGATCGGAGCCCATGCGCAGAACGACGCTACACGCTGAGCCTTCGGCCTGCACTGGGTCACCAGCGTGGCCCAACCCCAGGCCTGACTACTATCGGGTGCATCCGGCGCATTGAACGCCGGCGTGGGGCGCTCATTTCAACGCGGCAAAGAGGGGCAGCTACGCCGAGAGCCAGACATCCCAACCGCTGGACCAAGCCCTTGGGCGCACGCCGCCGCGCGCCGACACGTCGCATCGGGCTGCTCGTGTCGCTGTTGACGCTCCTGATGTGCGCCGGCGCCGCGGCTCAACCGATTCAAAACGGACGGCGACCTTTGAGTTGCCCGGACCCGAGCGTCCTGCGCACCCACGCCGGGCACTACCGCTACTACCTGGTCTGTACGAGCGACTTTGCCCCCAACGCATTTCCCATCCGCGGCTCGGACAACCTTCACACCTGGCATCCGGTCGGCTACGTGTTCCCCGCTCGCCGCCAGCCGTGGTGGGCGCTTCACTCCCCGTCGGGCCGGTATTGGGCGCCGGCGCTGTACCGAATCCGTAACCACTGGGTGGTCTATTTCGCAGCCCAGTTCAATCCCGCCGCCGTCAGGTTGCGGCTCCCAGGAGGGCGGCGGGTCGAGCCGGGGACATTCGTCCTCGGGGTGGCCAGCGCGCGATCACTCGACGGCCCTTGGAGAACCCGCATCCTGCACTACCGCGGTGAGTTCAACGCAATTGCCCGTCAGCCTGAGCTCTACGGCGGAGACATCGATCCAAGCTCGGTGCAGGATCCGCGCACCGGCGAGCGGTACCTGTTCTGGGCCGAGCAACCCAGCTCGATCTGGGCCGGCAAGCTGTCGTCCAACGGGCTCAGCCTGGCGCCCGAGATTCGCCAGGTGCTCAAGGCTCGCGCCAACTGGGAGTGTCGTACGCCGCGGGGCCACTGCGTGATCGAGGGTCCCGAGGAGGTCTACCGTGGCGGATGGTTCTACCTCTTCTACAGCGGAGCCTCAACGTGGACGGGAACATATGCCGTGGGCGTGGCCGCCTCCCAGAACCCCTTGCTGTCCCCCTTCCAACCCTTGCGCACGACCCCGGATCTGCACTCGGGCCATGGCTGGATCGGTCCCGGCGGTACCTCGGCGCCGATCGTTGGTCCCGGGGGGCGCACCTACATTCTCTATCACGCTGAGACAGGGCCCAATCGAGGGCACGTGTCCGCCGATCGCTACCTCTTCTTGAGCCGGATCACCTGGCAGCGCAGCACGCCGCTCTATCCCCGGATCGGCGCGGGATATCCCAGCTAGGCCGACGGGTCAGTGGCCGGAGATCTTGTCTAGCTGCTCGCGGCCCTTCTGCACCGACTGCTCGTCGGTCTCCGGGTTGCCGCGCGGCGCCGGCGGCTGCGGCTCGCTGCGTGGCGGCGGAGTCGTGGCCTCACTCGGCTTCTCGGATTCGCGGTCCATGCCTGCCCGCCTACCCAGCTGCTCCGCGGATGAATCGTCGGCGTCAGTGGGCGTGCGCTGTCCCGCGCTGCTGAGCGAGTAGCGCAGGTACACGACCCGGGAGGCGAACGTATGGGTGTCCAGCAGCTCCAGGCCCAGTTCCTCGTCCAAGGGTGGGAAGAAGCGCGTCCCTCCACCGACCAACACCGGGTTCACAAACACCCGGAGCTCATCGATCAGACCCTGGGCGACCAGGCTGGAGGCCAGACCGGCCCCGCCAACGGCCAAATCCTTACCCGGCTGTTGCTTGAGACGCGTGACCTCGTTGACCAAGCCGTCTCGCCTCAGCACCGTGTTTCCCTGCACCGCGTCCAGCGTGGACGAGAACACGACCTTGTCCAGCTGCTTCCAGATGCGGGCGAACTCGAGCTCGAAGTCCGTCGCCGCCGGATTCTGTTCGGCCGTCTCCCAGAAGACCATAGTCTCGTAGAGCCGGCGTCCCAGCAGGTGCGTTCCGATTTCCGCCACCTGCTGGTTGTGAAACCGATGCAACTCCTCGTCCGGGGCTGCCCAATCGAAGTCCCCGGAGGGCCCGGCGATGAAGCCGTCCAGTGACACCCCCATGGAGTAGATCAGCTTGCGCTGGGCTATCCCCTCAGTGGACGAGCTGGGCACACCGTGAGCCTAGTGAGTCCGCTAGGGCCGGTAGTCGACGAACTCACGGTCGGCGCCCAGCGGATCACGGCGCTGGATCGCGCCGGCCAGCCGCTCGATGGCATGACGCCTGGGGGACCACTGTGTCGACGAGTCTTGTCGGTCGACCGTCGCGCAACGGATCAACCAGACTCTCGAGTAGAACCTGGCGCAGACCTCCATCGAGGCTGGGACAAAAAGTAGTTCCAGATCGCGGCGGTGGCGAGCTGCCCATCTGGCGTATCCGCCGGCGCTAGCGTTGAGCGCCATCAGGCAGCTCTTACGGAGCTTGTACACCTGCCCGCCGTAGTGGCGCGGTCTCTGCACGAGGGGAACGAGCAGGACGGTCAGGGCAGACGCGCCAAGAGCCCGGATTGTCAGCGAACCTTCGGCGTATCCAATCCAAAGCAGCGACACGCCGAGCAGCAACAGGCCCAGCCGCCACCAGTCAGAAGCGCGGTCCAGTCAGGTCTCCCCATACGCCATCTATCGGCAATCCGCGTTCAATCCGGAAGAAAATGGCCGCCGGACGCGTGCAGCACAGCGCTATGGTTGCCCGCGGTGGAAGAGTGGGGAGCCGCAAGCTTCGAGAATGATCCGGCCCGTGCCTGGTTCTTGCTTGTCGAGGAGGCGGTTGACCCCGGCGCGGTTATCGGCTCGGCGGTTGACGACGCGTTAGGCGAAGCCGACTGTCTTGCGGTCGATGGGTCTTGCGAGGCGATCGCGGCTGCAGAACTATCCGCATCGTGTGCCGGTAACGCCCCCAGTCGCTTGCCGGACCGTGTGCGCCTATGGATCGAAAGCCACCCGCATCAGCCTCACGATTCCGAGATAGATCAAGCGGTTCAAGCGGTTCAGCGCATCCGCTCAGAGAGCGAACTTCGTGACTATTGGGACGCGTCGGCCGAAGGCAGATGGCTGCGTGAGGTCGACGATCTGATCGTGCGCTTGGAGCGGTCGGGTGGGGGCGAGCCAACGACGCTCTCGCCGTAAGCAACGCGCTTCCTGCCTCCGCCGATTGCCAGCGCGCCTCACCTGGCCAAGGGGTGTCTCACGACATCGGCTATCGGACGGCGGCCGTGGGCGGACGCGGCCCGGCGAGCGAAAGAAATGGCGGGAAGAAATGGCGGAGTACAGTGGAGAAGCAGTCTCCACCGCCTGAGTGTCGCGCTCTCGCATTCTTCCTGTGGCCAGTTTTCCTAGCGGAGCGAGCAGGAGTGGCGCACATGTCTAAGCAGAAGCAGACCCCGTCCGTTGGTCGGCAATCACCGGGCCCGGGCCTATCGACAGCGGACGCGGCCTTCAACGATGTTCGGAAGGAGATCGCCCAAATTAACGAGCGAGCGCATCAAAGGGCTCGCAAGGTACGGGCGGCAGTCGACCGCGAGCAGTGGCGACGGCGCCGTGAACGGGACTATTAGACGTACCCGGCAACGGCACATCGTGTTCCTCGCATACTGATGTTGGAAGCTGGCCGGCTACGCCGCAGCAGGCGGTCCGAACCAGGTGGTCAGTGCTTCCGGGAGTCCGAGTTGGGTTCGATCTCCGACCCAGGCGGCGTATCCGTCGGGCCGGATCAACACGGCGGTGGGAGCGGTGATCGCGCCGAGTACCGGCAGCTCCCACTCCCCGGCATATTTCGCGTCGATCAGCTGGACCCGGTCAGCCCAGGGAGTGATGTCAAAGTCGCCGGGCTCACCGAGGTTGAGCAGCACCGGTCGGGCGTCATGCAGCAGCTCGAAGACTCGGAGCGGGCCGTCGGCGGTCACGAGGTCCAGATCGGGCATGCGGCGTCCGAGCAGGGGGTGTCCCTCGCCGAGGTCGTAATGAATGTCCAGCCCGGAGATGATTCCGGCGATCCGTTTACGAGGTTCGTCCATGCTCGCCAGCTCCGACACCATGTCGACTAGAGCGTTGATGCGCTCGTCCCGGCGTTGGAGCGCGGTCTGAGCCATCGTGTGCTGAAGCGCGCGGGCAGCGACTGGGTGGCGCTCATCCTGGTACGTATCCAGGAGGCTCTCCGGGGAGGTCCCGTTGATGACCTGAGCCAGTTTCCATCCCAGATTCACCGCATCCTGCACACCGAGGCCGAGGCCCTGTCCACCCGCCGGGTAGTGCACGTGCGCCGAGTCGCCGGCGAGTAGGACTCGTCCGACGCGGTAGGCCGCTGCCTGACGTGTCATGTCGGTGAACCTAGAGATCCACGTGGGACTGTGGATCCCGAAGTCAGTGCCGTACACGGCAATGAGCGCCTCGCTCAGATCGCGCAGGGTCGGTTCGCTGCTTGGCCCGAGCTGCTGCTCGGTCACGACGACCCGCACCGTCC
>JALYZQ010000151.1 GCA_030948805.1 Actinomycetota bacterium
GTGCTGGCCAAGATGGCCAGCCTGCTCGGTCCTGAGGACCGCATCGTCCTCGGGACCGACTTGGTCAAGTCACCGGCGATGATCGAGGCCGCCTACAACGACTCCGAGGGCGTGACGGCCGAGTTCAACCGCAACCTGCTCTACGTCGTCAACCGCGAGCTCGATGCCGATTTCGATCCCCCGGCCTTCGATCATGTCGCCTTCTACGACCGTCGCCATGAGTGGGTGGAGATGCGCCTGCGCTCCCGGCGGCCGTGTTCGGTGATGATCGGCGATCTCGACCTGAGGGTGGAGTTCGCGGCCGGTGAGGAGCTACGAACCGAGATCAGCGCCAAGTTCACCCCCGAGCGCGTGCAGCGCGATCTGGACGCCGCGGGGTTGGAGCTCGAGGCCTGGTTTCCCGACCCCGAGCAGCTGTTCGCAATCTCCGTCGCGCGCCTGGCGCGCGGCCCTACGACGGCTCAGGTCTCAGGCCCCTAGGGGTTCCGCGGGGAAGCGGACGCCGAAGCGCTGGATGAGGTCGGGAACGCTCGAAGGATCCATCTCGAGCTCGTAGCGTTGGCACAGCTCGCCGAGCTGCTCCGGAGGGGCTTGGCCGACGCCGCCCAGGTCCACCAGCTCGGCGAAGAACCGCTCGAATCCCGCGGGCGCGATGATCTCGAGGATCCGGCAGGGCTGCTCACCGGCGTTCCAGAACGTGTGCCATTCGTCGCGAGGCTTGAAAACCAGATCACCGGGCCCGGCCTCGAGCACCGCGTCTCCGAGCAGCGCCCCCATGCGGCCTTCGATCACGTAGCTGTACTCGTCTTCGCGGTGGTGGCGGTGGAGGGGCGCCGCCAGGGCACGGGCGGACATCGGATGCTCGACGAGGGAAAACCGCTCGCCAGACGTCTCTCCGTCGACCATGAACCGGACTCCGATGCTGCCCAGGAAGCCAGCATGCCCATCGGCTGGTCCCAGCGTGCGCGCTTTGTTGGTGACGGCCATCGTCTACCCCTCATTTCGTTGGACAGCGGTGTCGCACAGACTACAATGGGCACCACTGGCCTGTCAAGTTGAACGAACACCGATGGCTCGCGAAAACACACCCCGCCCGTATCGCATGCAGCGCCGTGCGGAGCTTCAGGACCGCACACGCCTGCGCATCACCGAGAGCGCAGCCGAACTGCACGGCACGCTCGGCCCGGCACGAACGACGATCAGCGCGGTCGCAGCACACGCTCAGGTCCGGCGCTCGACGGTCTACCGCCACTTCCCCGACGAAGCGGCGCTGTTCGATGCCTGCAGCGCCCACTGGGCGGCCGCCAACCCCCTGCCCGACCTCGGCGCCTGGGCGGCGGTCACAACCCCCACGGATCGTCTGCAACTGGCGCTGGCCGAGCTTTATGCGTTCTACGGGAGAAATGAGCAAATGCTCGACAACCTGTTTCGTGACGAAACGCTCGTGCCGGTCGTCCGGGAACGCTTCGCCGCCCTACGTGGCTACTTCGCCGCCGCCCAGAACACGCTGATGCAAGGGCGAAAGCTCCGGGGCGCCCGCCGCAGACAGACTCAGGCTGCCATCGGTCACGCACTCGGCTATCTCACTTGGAGGTCCCTGGTTCGCGAGCAGGGACTATCGGACACCGAGGCCGCCGCGCTGATGCAGACGCTCATCGCCTCCCTGGGCTAGCCGGTTCTCAGCTGAGGCGCTCGATCAACATCGCCTGCCCCATCCCGCCGGCCACGCACATCGACTCGATCCCGTAGGTCCCGCCGCGCGCCCGCAGGCCGTTGATCAGCGTGGTCATGATCCGCGCTCCGGTCATCCCGAACGGATGGCCCAGAGCAATCGCCCCGCCGAAGGGATTGAGCTTTTCCTCCGAGATGCCCAGCTCCTCTCGGCAGGGGACGATCTGGGCCGCGAAGGCCTCGTTGATCTCCACGATGTCGATGTCGTCGATTGACATGCCGGTCTGCTTGAGCAGCGCCTGAATGGCAGGAATCGGCCCCAGGCCCATGATCTCGGGCCGAATCGCCGCCACCGTGGAGGCCAGGATTCGGGCCTTGGGCTCGAGCCCGAGCTCGCGCGCGCGGTCCTCTGACATGACCAGGACCGCCGCCGCGCCGTCGTTGAGCGGGCAGGAGTTGCCGGCCGTGACGGTGCCGTCGGGCCTGAAAGCCGGACGAAGCTGACCCAAGACCTCCATGGTCGTCCCCGCGCGGGGGCCATCGTCGCGGGCGACCACCGTGTCGGGCACCTCGACCTCATTGCCTTCCTTGTCGGTGTCGGTGTGGGCGGCGACGGGCACCGGAACGATCTCGGCGTCGAAGTGACCGCTCTCTCGAGCCTCGACCGCACGGTTCTGGGAGATGACCGCCCACTCGTCCTGCTGCTCGCGGGTCACTGAGCAGCGCTCAGCCACGTTCTCGGCCGTCATCCCCATCGGGATGTACACGTCGTACAGCGAGCCGTCAGATCCGTCCAACGCGTGGTTCTTGGCCTCGTCCATCATGCCGGCGCCCAGACCGGCCCGGGATACTGCCTCCACGCCGGCCGCTATGTACTGGTCGCCCTCACCGGCACGAATCGCGTGAGATGCCATGCGAATGGTCATCAGCGAGGAGGCGCAGAACCGGTTCACCGTGCAGCCCGGAACGTGATGATCCAACCCGGCCAGCAGCGCCGCGTTGCGACCCACGTTGTAGCCCTGCTCCCCTACGCCGGACGCCGCCCCCATGAGCACATCGTTGGTCTGGGCGAAGTCCACGTCGGGGTTGCGCTCAATCAGCGTGCGGATCGGCAGGGCGGCCAAGTCATCGGCGCGGACGGTCTTCAGCGAGCCCTTCATGGCTCGCCCGATGGGGGTGCGGATGGCGTCGACGATCACTGCTTCGGGCATCTCAGTACTCCTGTTCGGGGGGAAGGCAGATCCTAGGACTCAGAGGCCGAGGCCTCGCACGCCCTTCTCGTCCCAGCCGAGGTGATGGGCGAGCTCATGGCGCACGGTCCGCTTGACCTGGGCCTTGAGCAGCTCCGGATCATGGCCGAAATCCCGCAGGAGCGTGTCCTTGAAGATGACTATGCGGTCGTGGAAGTAGTCACGAACCGCCGTGTCGCCTTCGTAGAGACCGTAGGCGCGCCGACCCCGCCCGCGGTCAGAGACGACGATCGCCACATGCTCAAGCGCCCGGTGAAACTCAAGCGGGAGCTCGTCGAGCGCGGAGCGCACCAGGGCCTGGAAGTCCTCGTCTGCGGTTATCGGTGCAGGGTCGTCATCCTCGAGGTCGTAGTCGGCCTCCTCGCCCCAGCTCCCCTCCGCGGCCAGGCGCTCGGAGTGCTGGACCAGCAGTTCGAAATCCTCCTCGGACTCCGGGTCTCGCCATCCGGCCAGGCGCACCATGGTGAGCACCACGACCCCACCGAGGATGGCCGCTCCGGCCCCGAACACCGCCACGCCCTGGATCACGCGCACCGGAAAGGATTCGCTGAAGCCGGCCACCAGGCTGACCACTCCCAGCCCTACGGTCATCGCGGCTACGGCGCAGAGCAGGATGCGACGCATGGTGGGCGGTTGCACGGCTACCGCATCGTGCGGGCGATGACGAGACGCTGGATCTCATTCGTGCCCTCGTATATCTGGGTGATCTTGGCGTCGCGAAGCATGCGTTCGACCGGGTACTCCTTGACGTAGCCGTAGCCGCCCAGTACCTGGACCGCCTCCACTGTGACCTTCATGGCCACGTCCGAGCAGAACAGCTTGGCCATGGCCGAGTACTTGCCCAGATCGGGATCATCCCTATCGACCTTCGCGCAGGCCTGGTAGAGCAACTCGCGCCCTGCCGCGCACTGGGTCTCCATATCGGCGAGCTTGAACTGGATGGCCTGAAAGGCGTTGATCGGCTGCCCGAACTGGCGGCGCTCACGGGCGTAGGCAGCGGCGTAGTCGGTGGCCCCCTGGGCGATGCCCAGGGCCTGGGCGGCGACGCCGAGCCGCGAGCGGTCCAGCGTCGACATGGCCACCCTGAAGCCCCGGTTGACCTCTCCGATCACGTTTGCATCCGGCACCCGCACGCCGTCGAAGATCGGCTGCCCGGTGGGCGATCCCCGAATCCCCAGCTTGTGCTCGAGCTTGCCGACGCTGAATCCCGGCCGGTCAGCCTCGACCACGAAGGCCGTGATGCCCCGGGAATGGCCGGCCTCCCGGTCGGTGACGGCGAAGCACACGTAGAAGTCGGCGATGCCCAGGTTGGTGATCCAGTTCTTGGTCCCGTCGATCACCCACTCGTCGCCGTCCTTGACCCCGCGGGTCATCATGCCGCCGGGATCAGAGCCCGCTTGGGGCTCAGACAGGGCAAAGGCCGGTGACCACTCGCCGCTGGCGCAGCGGGGAAGGAAGCGACTCTGAAGCTCCTCGGAGCCGTGCAGCCTGATGGGCAGGGTGCCCAGCTCCTGCACCATCAGGATGAGCGCCGTCGAGGCGCACGCCTTGGCGATCTCCTCGACGGCCATGTTGAGCATCAGCGCGCCGGTGCCGGTGCCGCCGTGGTCGGTCTCGAAGGGCAGACCCAGGATGTCCTGCTCGGCCAGCAATGCACGGAGGTCGTGAGGGTAGGCGGCCTGCTCGTCGATCTCCGCCGCCCGCGGGGCAATTCGCTCCCGTGCGATGTCCCGAATCGTCGCGCGGAAATCGAGGTGCTCCTGGGGAATCGTGTACAGCTCAGAGAGGACAGACATGCTTGTCGAATGCTACGTCACCGCCGCCAGCGGGCACCTGCGCAAGCCCGATCATCAGGCCGTCCCTCCGCCCGGCCCAAGCGACCGTCTCGGGAGGGCCACTAGCCTTCAGGCATGTCCGCAGATCAGTCCGACTACACCCCGCACGAAGTCTCAGCCCTCCTGTCTGAGCAGGAGATCCAGCTGATCGATGTCCGCGCCGCCCATGAGCACGAGGCCGGCCGGATCGCCGGGGACCGCCTGATGGAGCTCAGCCGCCTCGCCGCCGAGGCGGAGTCGCTGGACCGTGCCCGCCCCGTGGTCTTCTACTGCCGCAGCGGGGCCCGCTCGGCGATGGCCACCCAGGCGTTCGCCCAGGCCGGTTTCGACGCCCACAACATGGCTGGGGGCCTGCTGGAGTGGGATGCGGCCGGATTGCCGCTGGAGCCCGAGAACGGGCACGTGGCGGACTCCTGACCCAGCTCCCGGCCCGAGCGCCGCCGCAGTCCAGGGCCGATTCGCAGTTGGTGGTTTGGCCAGCGCGCCAAGCGGTGAGAATCTAGCCCGATGTCCACCGGCGAAGACCACGAGCGGCTGGCCCGAGACCTCGAGCGCGAGACCGACCGCCTGCAGAAGGAGAGCGAGCGCCTGGGTGGCGAGATCTCCGACGTGCGCTCGGACTGGGAGACCAAGCGCCAGGATCCCGCCGTGCCGGGGGCCCCGCTGCCCGAGCAGTCCGAGCCCCAGTCCGAGCAGTCAGAGCCCGAGTCAGAGGATCGCTCCGGCGCCGGGCAGACCGACGCCAAGACTTCTCCGCCCCCGGACGCCGACGAAGACGCCAGCTAGCCGCTCGCCCTGGGCCCGGCTGGCCCACAAGCGGCAGGGCTACGACCAAAATCCACCTCGATCGCTCGATTTAGGGTCGGTGGGGAGGAAAGTGCGCCTCAGAGGCACCTGGCGTCACAACCCCCCGTGGCTGGGCGCGATCGAGGTGGGTTGTGGTCGTCTGCGGACGTAGGCTCGAGGATCTGCCGAGCGGTAGGAGGGGCGGCGCGCTAGCGCGGGTCCTCGCGATCGACGTTCCAGTAGCGCAGCGCCGTGACCCGCCTGCCGTCACCATCCTTGCCCGGCCAGGCGGCGAGGACGAAGCGCACGATCGTGCGCTGGCCGCCCTCGTGGTCGCCGTAGAGGAGGTCGAGAACCACCCCCTGGCGGCTGTGAGCCGCCTCGCGAACCGACCGGTGAACGTCTTCGGTCTGATCGCGCAGCGCCCCCAGCCAGGTTCCGTTGTCCCCGGGCGGGATGTAGATGTCGAGCTGCTGGCGGCGGAAGTCCTCGACGTCGGGACGCTGATCGGATGCCCCCTCCCGGGCCTCGACGTGCCAGCCGTGGATCACGGCCAATCCCGAGCCGCCGTTGCGCACGCCGATCGACATGTAGACGACCTCCGCAGCCACGACGATCACCCCTCCGTGGCCGGCCACCGTGAGCAGCTGCTCATCGCCGAAGCGCACGTGCTCAACCGGATCGTCCTCGCGGGAGGGGATCAGGACCGGACGCAGCCCCACCATCAGAGAGCGCTCGGCCACCCGCGCTGAGCGGTTGGCCGACCGGACGGAGCTGAAGGTGGCCACGGCGAGCACCAACGTGCCGCCGGCCGTAGCCAGGGAGGAGATCGTGACCCAGTCGGCCACGGCGAAGCTAAGCGGGGCGGGGTCCCGGCCGCCCCAAGCTAGGACCGACTAGACCTTCTGGACGTTGATGGCCTTGGGCCCCTTGGGCCCCGCCTCTTCCTCGTAGGACACCTTGGCGCCCTCAGCAAGTGAGCGGTAGCCGTCGGCCTGGATGCTCGAGTGGTGGACGAACAGGTCCCGGCTGCCTTCATCGGGAGTGATGAAGCCGAAGCCCTTCTCGTCGCTGAACCACTTGACTGTTCCGGTTGGCATGGGAGTGTCTCCTCCGTAGCTTGAAGTGCTGCTCGCGGAGGTTGGTCACTACCCCAACGGCCTGCACCTGCGCCTCGCCGCCTCAGAGCTGAGGTGGCCCTATCGGGCGGCACGGTAGCACGGTCCCCGGGTGGTGCCACCCCCGGTGAGAAGGTTCACCGGCTGGACACAGTTCATCATCTGGAGTCATGCACGACCCCATGCCCGTGCGCGGAAGCACGGCTATCCCGCTCCGGGAGGTCGAGGTCCGCGCCTCGCGCTCCTCCGGCCCCGGTGGCCAGCACGCCAACAAGACCTCCAGCCGGATCGAGGTCTCCTTCGACGTGGCTGCCTCCACCGCGCTCAGTGAAGAGCAGAAGCGCCGCATCATCGCTCGCCTGGGGCCGCGGGTGGTCACCGTGGCTCAGGACGCCCGCAGCCAGACCCGCAACCGCGAACTGGCCTTGCAGCGGCTCGCCCGGCGCCTGTCGGGCGCCCTGGCCGTACGTCGCCCCCGTCGCGCCACTCGGCCCACCAAGGCCGCGGTCAACCGGCGGCTGGCCGCCAAGCGTCGCCAGGCCGACCGCAAGCGCGACCGCCGGTCCCCGGGGGATGCGGATTGATGCGCTGGCTGGTCGACGGCATGAACGTGATCGGCACTCGGCCCGACGGCTGGTGGAAGGACCGTGACGCCGCGATGCTGCACCTGGTCGACCTGCTGGAGCGCTGGGCCGCGGCCGAGGGTGAGGATGTGGTCGTGATCTTCGAGCGCCGTCCGTCGCCGCCCATCCGCTCCACGGTGATCGAGGTCGCGCACGCTCCCCGCCCCCGCCGGGACGCGGCCGACGATGAGATCGTGCGCCGCCTGGCCCTGGAGGCGCAGCCGGGTCTGGTCCGCGTGGTGACCTCGGACCGCTGGCTGGCGGATCGGGCGGGGGCGCTCGGCGCCGCGGTCCATGGAGCCGACATGTTT
>JALYZQ010000162.1 GCA_030948805.1 Actinomycetota bacterium
TCGCGGTTCCAGTAGCCCTTCATCACGTTGTGGCCCTTGATGACGATCTCACCGACCTCGCCCTGTTCGACATCCGTGCCGTCCTCGTCGACCACCTTCATCTCCACCCCCTCGATTGGGGTGCCGATCGAGCCCGGCTTGCGCTCGCGGTCGGGATGGTTGAACGAGGCCACCGGTGAGCTCTCCGAGAGGCCGTAGCCCTCCAGCACCTTGCAGCCAAAGGCCTCCTCGAAGCCGCGCAGCAGCTCGACCGGCATCGCCGAGCCACCGGATGCGCACAGCTTCAGCGACGAGGTGTCGTACCGGTCACGACCGTCGAGGTGCAGCATCGCGCCATACATGGTCGGTACGCCCTGGAAGATGTTGACCTTGTCGCGCTGGATGATCTCCAGTGCCTTGTCGGGCTCAAAGCGCGGAATCAGGGTCAGGGTCCCGCCCCCGCTGATCGTCGCGTTCATGCCGCAGGTCTGTCCGAAGGAGTGAAACAGCGGTAGGGCCCCCAGCACGACGGCGTCTGGTCCCAGGTCAAACAGGCTCTGGGCGGCCCGGGCATTGCGGGTCAGGTTGGCGTGGGTGAGCTCAGCGCCCTTGGGCTGTCCCGTGGTCCCCGAGGTGTAGAGGATCACCGCAGTGTCCTCGTCATCGGTGTCGGCGACGTCGGTCAGCGCCTCGGCGGCGTCGACCTGCTGCTCGAACGCGCCGGGCTCGATGGCGATGCAGTTTGCGCCCGCCTTCTCAGCGCCGGCTTGCGCTTCGGAGGCGAAGTCATGCCAGGCGAACAGGATCTCAGCCCCGGGATCGCTGAGATAGAAGGCCACCTCGCGCCCCTTGAGCAGCACGTTCATGGGCACGACCACGCCGCCGGCGCGCAGCACACCGTAGTAGCAGACCGGGAAATAGGGGACGTTGGGCAGCATGATCCCCACGCGGTCTCCGGGCTGGAAGCCGTTGTCCTTGAGCAGCCCCGCGATGTGCGCACTGGCCCCGTCCAGCTGGGCGTAGGTCAACTCCGCGTCGTCGAGCTTGACGGCCGCGTGATCGCCATCGCGCTCGGCGGCCTCGGTGAGCAACTGGGCCAGGTTCACCGCCTCATCTCCCTGTGAACTGCGCCGGGCGTTTTTGCACGAAGGCGAGCACGCCCTCCACGAAGTCTTCGGACTGGGCTCGCTGCTGCTGCTCCACGGCCTCCAGCTCGAGCAGCTCGCCGAACCCGTCGTAGGCCCGGTCATTGATCGTGCGCTTGATGGCCGCATAGGAGCCCGGAGGCCCCGCGGCAAGGTTGGCGGCCAGAGTCTCTACCCGCTCGGCGAGCTGATCATCGTCGAAGACGTCGTTGACCAGGCCCCAGGCCAGCGCCTGCTCGGCCCCGACCCGCTCGCCCAGGTAGGCCATTTCAAACGCACGGGCGTGACCGACCCGCGCCACCAGGCTCTGCGAAGCGCCGCCGTCGAGGCCGAGGCCGATGTTGACGAAAGCGAGCAGGAAGTAGGCCGAACGCGAAGCCAGGACGAGGTCGGCGGCCAGGGCGAGCGAGCACCCGATGCCCACGGCGGGTCCGTTGACGGCGGCGATCACCGGCTTGGGGATCGTGCGCACACGCAGGATCAGGGGGTTGTAGATCTCGCGCAGGGGGGTGAGCACATCGGGGCGGCCGTCGGCCCCCGCCTCGCCCCCGGCTCTCAGGTCGGCTCCGGAGGAGAAGGCACGACCCGCGCCGGTGATCACGATGCAGCGCAGCGCGGGGTCCTCGGCCACCTCGTCCAGGGCGGCGATCAGCTCCCGTCCCAGCTGGCGAGTCCAGGCGTTGAGCGCCTCGGGCCGGTTCATGACGATCCTCGCCACCGCTCCCGAGCGTTCCAGCTTCACCGTTTCCAGGTTCACCGTGCTCACCTGCCGGGGCACAATAGCGTGGGCCCCGCGGCTCGTGGCCGGGGCCCGCGGCGTATGCGGGAACATGTAGGCGCTCCATGGACCTGCTGCCCAAGACCCTCACCACGCCGGTCGCGCGACTGGGCGCTGCGGCGCAGAATGCGCTTGAGGTGGCCCGCTTCGGAGGCCTGGCCACCGGCGAGCAGCCTTCGCCCTACGAGGTGGCCGCCGAGCATCGCGTGTACCGCCTGCGCCACTACTACGAAGGCGACGCCGGGGGCGGTCCACCCGTTCTGCTCGTGCCCCCGATGATGCTCGCGGCTGAGGTCTATGACGTCTCACCGACGACCAGCGCCGTGAGCATCTTGCGCGAGCACGGCGCCGACCCGTGGGTGGTCGACTTCGGCTCGCCCGAGCGCGAGGAGGGAGGGCTGGAACGCACGCTGGCCGACCACGTAGTCGCGGTCTCCGACGCCGTGGATCGCGTCGGAGAGGCCACCGGCCGTGACGTGCACCTAGGGGGCTACTCGCAGGGGGGAATGTTCTGCTACCAGACGGCGGCCTATCGGCGCAACGACGGCCTGAGCTCCCTGATCACCTTCGGCAGCCCGGTCGACACCCGCCTGGCGATGCCCTTCGGCCTGCCCGAGCAGCTCGCCACCGGACTGGCCGGGGTGTTCGTCGACCGGGTGCTGCGCGGCGCGGCCCTGCCCGCCTGGGCCAGCCGGACCGGGTTTCGGATGCTCGACCCGATCAAGTCGGCCCGTAACCGAGTCGAGTTCCTGCTCCAGCTGCACGACCGGGAGGCGTTGTTGCCGCGTGAGGGTCAGCGGCGGTTTCTGGAGGCCGACGGCTGGGTGGCCTGGCCGGGGCCGGCTATGGCCGAGTTCCTGCACCAGTTCGTGGCCCACAACCGGCTGCTGGAGGGCGGCTTCGTCGTCCGGGGGCGGATGCTGACGTTGGCCGACATCGAGTGCCCGATCCTCTCCGTCGTTGGGACGGTGGATGAGATCGCGCCGGCAGCCGGCGTGCGGGCCATCCGCCTGGCCGCCCCCAGGGCCGACGTCTATGAGCTGGCTCTGCAGGCCGGACATTTCGGGCTCGTCGTCGGCTCGACCTCCAACACCGTCACCTGGCCGACGGTGGCCGCCTGGGCGCACTGGCGCGACGGCGAGGGCTCGCTGCCCGAGGGAATCACTGAGGTCGACGACGAGCTGGCCGACGAGCTCGAGCCCCCCGCCCCGGTCCGCAACCGCGTTGGCTACGGCCTGGAGCTGGCGGGAGCCGTGGGCAACGGCGTGGCCCGCTCGATGACTCAGACCGCGCGCCGCACGGCCCGTACGATGCGCGAGCTCAGCCGCGAGGCGGCCGGCCAGCTGCCCCGCTTGGCTCGGCTGGAGCAGGTGCAGCCCGGAACGCGGATATCGCTTGGTCTGCTGGTCTCCGAGCGGCTGCGCCAGGGACCCGAGGACACGTTCTTCTTGTTCGAGGACCGCGCCTACAGCTCACGAGAGATCAACGAGCGCATCGACAACGTCGTCCGCGGCCTCATTGCCGTAGGGGTGCGCCAGGGCGAGCACGTCGGCGTGCTGATGGGCGTGCGGCCCACCGCGCTGGCCCTGACCGCGGCGTTGAACCGCCTGGGCGCGGTGGCGGTGATGCTGCGCCCTGACGGCGACACCGAGCGCGAGGCAGAGTTGGGACAGGTTCAGCGCATCATCGCCGACCCCGAGCGCGCCGCTCAGGCGGCTGGGCTGGGCACCGTCCACACCTTCGTGCTCGGCGGGGGCGGCGGTCCGCGCCAGCTCGATGTGCCCCAGACGGCCGACATGGAGCAGATCGACCCGCGTCAGGTCCGCCTGCCCAAGTGGTACCGGCCCAATCCCGGGCGGGCCGGGGACCTGGCCTTTGTGCTCTTCACGGGCGAGGGCGAGGACACTCACATGAGCCGGATCACCAACGGGCGCTGGGTGACCTCGGCCTTCGGCACCGCGACCTCCGCCGCGCTGTCCTCTGCCGACACCGTGTACAGCGTGACCCCGCTCTTTCACCCCTCGGGCCTGCTGATGAGCATCGGAGGGGCGATCGCGGGAGGGGCGCGGTTGGCCATGGCCACCACCTTTGCCCCGCAGCGCTTCTGGGAGGAGGTCAGGCGCTACGGGGTCACGGTGGCCTCCTACACATGGACCCTGCTTGGAGACCTCGTCCAGGCGCCGCCGCAGCCCGGTGAGCGCCACCATCCCGTGCGGCTGTTCATCGGCTCGGGCATGCCCAGGGGCCTGTGGCGGCGGGTGGAGCGTCGCTTTGCCCCCGCCCGCGTGCTCGAGTTCTACGCCTCGGCGGAGACCGGAGCCGTGCTGGTCAATCTGCGCGACGCCAAGGTGGGCTCCCTGGGACGGCCGCTGCCCGGTAGCCCCGAGGTCCGGATCGGGGCCTACGACCCCGTCTCGCACCAGCTGATCCTCGGTGAGGACGGCTTCGTGCAGCGCTGTGGCCCAGACGAGGTCGGCCTGCTGCTGACCCGGACTCGGGCCCGGGAGGCCACGGCCACGCTGCCGCTACGCGGAGTGTTCACGCGCGACGACGCCTGGCTGCCCACCGGAGATCTGTTCCGGCGCGACGAGGACGGCGACTACTGGCGGGTGGACGGGCTACGCGAGGTGGTCTCCACCCGCCAGGGAGCGGTGTTCACGACGCCGATCCGCGACGTACTGGGTGACCTGCCGGCGGTTGACCTTGCCGTCGCCTACGGGGTTCGCCCCAAGCGCCGGCGAAACGACGTCGCCGTGGCCGCGGTCGTGCTCCGAGCCGGGTTTTCGCTCTCGGGCGATGACCTGGTCGGAGCCCTGGGATCGCTGGACCCGGAGCAGCGCCCTGAGGTCGTCCAGGTCGTGGACTCGATCCCGGTCACGACCTGGTTTCGGCCCGTGACCACGCCGCTGCGGGCCGCCGGGATGCCCGAAGCGGGCGAGGGCAAGGAGATCTGGGCGCTGGGTCGCGACCGCGAGAGCTACCGGCGCCTGCCGGCTCAGGCCGGGAGCGTCTGACCCGAGTAGAGCTTGACCACGCGCAGCGCCCCCTCCGGCGCAGCGCGGATACACAGCTCGCAGAGGACGCACTCGTCGAGGTTGTCCTGCACGAGCTGCACTCCGGTCTCGCCTACGGTGAAGATGTCCACCGGGCACACATCGCTGAGCGTCTTGGCCAGCTCCAGGTCGGCCGCCGCGGTGTCCTCGAGCTCTATGTCGATGAACGTGCCGGCCATCAGACAGCCACTCCGATCTTCTCCTTGACCAGACCGGGGATGTCCTCAATGCGCTCGGCCACGACGATCCCCGATTCAGCCAGGCGGGCGATCTTCTCACTCGCCGTGTCCTCCTTGCCCTCGACGATCGTGCCCGCGTGGCCGAAGCTCATGCCCGGCATCTCATCCATGAAGCGACCGGCCATGAAGGCCACGATGGGCAGGCGGGAGCCCGACTCGGTCACCCAGCGCGCCAGCTCGGCCTCCATACGGCCCCCCGGTTCGGTGTAGATGACGATCGCCTTGGTGTCCGGGTCGGCCTCGAACATCGGCATCAACTCGGCGTAGCTGGACCCGATGATGGCGTCACCGCCGATCGACACCGCGGTGGACTGACCGAGGCCGGCCGCACTCAGCGTGGACGACATCTCGGTCGTCATGCCGCCCGATCGCGACACAACGCCGACCGGCCCCGGGGTGTAGGACTTGGCCGCGTCGCGGGCCGGCCCCCCGATGCCGCCCATCTTGATGACCTCGGGCACGATGATCCCCAGGCAGTTGGGGCCGATGATTCGCGCGTCGCGGGCGTTGGCCACCTCGACCATCTCGGCCACATCACGGCGCGGAATGCGCTCGGTGACGATCACCACCAGCTTGACCCCGTTCTCGAGTGCCTCCAGGACGGCGTCCTTGGTGAAAGCGGGGGGGACGGTGACCACCGAGCCGTCAATCGGCGACCCGTTGTGCTCGGTGGCCTGGGCCACAGTGTCGAACACGGGCACGCCGTGGACGTCACGACCCAGCCGACCGGGGGTCACGCCGCCGACGATCTTGGCCCCGCGCCCGTAGTCCAGGCACTCCCGGGTCAGGTTGACCGCCTCGCGGCCGGTGATCCCCTGGACGATGAAGGTCGTGCTCGCGTCGACGAGGATGCTCATAGAGCGGCTCCCTGGATACGCTCCACCGCGCGCCGGGCCGCCTCGTTGAGCGACACCGAGCGGTCGGCGTAGGAGACCCCGTAGCGCTCGAGGATCTGAAAGCCCTCTTCCTCCCAGGCGCCGGGAATGCGGAAGATGGCGATCTTCTCCGCCGGGTCAAAGCCCAGCTCCAGGCACGCCTTGATGACCCCCCGGGCCACTATGTCCACACGGGTGTTGGAGACGATCGACATCATCACCGCGATCTTGTCCACACCCGGCTTGGAAAGCACCAGCTTGGCCAGCCCGCAGGCTTTGCTGACCGACGGGTTGCCGCCGATCTCGCAGTAGTTGGCCGGGTCACCGCCGTGGGCGCGAACAGCGTCGAACAGGGTCAGGCTGCCCCCGCCGGCGCCGATGACCAGGCCGAGGTTGCCGTCAAACTCGGTCACGTTGCCGGCCACGCCGCGGTGATCCTGGGCGTCGACCTGCTCACCGGCGAGCTCGAACGGCGTGGCCTCGCGAGCCTGGCGGGTTTCCTCATCTCCGACCCCGAGCTCCTCGAGCAGGGGCTTCTGACGCGGCCGGGCCTCGTTCTCCATGTCCATGTGGGCATCGAGGGCCAAGAATGAGCCGTCGGTCAACGCGCCGAGCGGGTTGATCTCGGCCAGGGTCATGTCGTAGCTGAGAAACAGGCGGGCGAGCCGGGCCAGGATCGGAGTCAGGCGGTTCAGGGCCGAGCCCGTGACGCCCAGTGAGGCGATCACCTGCTTGGCCTGCCAGTCCGAGAAGGGAGCCCGAGTATCGAAATGCCCCCGCGCCACGTGGTCGGGGTGCTGCTCGGCCACCTCCTCGATGTCGATGCCGCCCATGTCGGAGAACAGCATCACCGGACGCTTGCGCAGCCCGTCCCAGACGACGCCGGCGTAGTACTCGTGCGCCACCTCAGCCCGCGAGTCGACCAGCACCCCCCGGGGCATGTGGCCGTTGATCTCCAGGCCCAGGACATGCTCGGCGTGGGCCGCGGCCTGCTCAGGCGTGTCGGCGAACTGGACGCCGCCGGCTTTCATCCGGCCTCCGGTCAGCACCTGGGACTTGATGACCACCGGGCCGGCGATCTGCAGGGCGATCTCCCGCGCCTTATCCGGCGTGGTGGCGAAGCCGTGCTGGGTGACCGGGATCCCGGCCTTGGCCACGATCGCCCGAGACTCGTACTCGAAGAAACGCATGTGCGGCGGCGGAGCCTACCGAGCCGAGCACGGGGAGCACGGGGAGAGGCGCGGCGGCCACACCGCCGACCCGCGCAGCGGCGCCGGTCGGGGCTTCCCAAGCAAGTATGTCTAGATAGTCGGTTATGTGTATGCTGGCAAGTCAATCAACTAACTTGCCTTTATCTGGAGAAACCATGAACCACCGACGTGATCTGGGCCGTGTTCGCGCATTGGGCTTATCGGGGGCTGTGGCCGCGGTGGCGCTGGCCCTGAGCGGATGCGGGGGATCCTCCGACGCGTCCGGCGGCGCCGGCCACGCCGGCGGAGCCGGGGCCAACGCCAAGACCCAGCTGAGCCTGGTCGCGTACTCGACTCCCAAGAAGGCCTACGACGCGCTCACCGGGGCGTTTGCTCAGACCTCGACCGGCCACGGCGTGGGCTTCGGCGAGTCCTTCGGGGCCTCGGGCTCGCAGAGCCGGGCCGTGGCCTCCGGGCAGCCCGCCGACGTCGTGGCCTTCTCGACCACGCCGGACATGACGCGCCTGGTCAAGACCAAGGTCGTCACGACGGACTGGAATGCCAACCCGCAGAAGGGTTTCGCCAGCGACTCGGTCGTGGTCATGGTCGTGCGCAAGGGCAACCCCAAGCACATCAGCGGCTGGAGCGACCTGATCAAGCCGGGGGTTGATGTGGTCACGCCCAACCCGTCGACCTCGGGCAGCGCGCGCTGGAACATCCTGGCCGCCTACGGTGCCCAGCTCAAGCAGGGCAAGACACCCGCCCAGGCCCTGGCCTTCGTGCACACCCTGCTGACCAAGAACGTCAGCGTCCAGGACTCCAGTGCCAGCGCCGCTCTGCAGACGTTCACCACCGGCAAGGGCGACGTGCTGCTGGACTACGAGTCAGACGCGATCGCGGCCAAGAAGGCCGGGGACTCGATCCAGTACATCATCCCCAAGCAGACGATCCTGATCCAGACCCCGATCGCCGTGACGGCCAAGACCTTGGCCGCCGGAGGCGCCAAGGCGGCAGCGGCCAGGGCATTTCTGGCCTATCAGTGGTCACCGGCGGGCCAGAAGATCTGGGGCCAGCAGGGCTACCGGCCCGTGCTGAGCACCGTGGCCAAGCAGTTCTCGACCAAGTTCCCCACGCCGGCGCAGCTGTTCGACATCAAGTACCTGGGCGGTTGGAAGCAGGTCAAGCAGCAGTTCTTCGCTCCGTCCAGCGGATCGATCACCAAGATCGAGCAAGCCGCGGGGGTCCCCACTGCCTCCAGCTAGCGCACACGCGGTGCCGGGGGCTCCGGCGCCCGCTCACACGCCGAGTCGCTGGCGGGGGCGAGGACCGAGACCGCAGGCGTGGGCCGCGGGGCGCGGTCCCGGGGTCGGCCTCGGGCTGGCCACGGTCTACCTGGGCGTGATCGTGCTGATCCCGCTGGCCGCGGTGGTGGTCAAGGCGGTCAGCCAGAGTCCGAGCGCGTTCTGGGCCTCGGTCAGCAACCCGCTGGCCCTGCGGGCCCTGGGCGTGACGCTGGGCACGTCGGTGGTGGTGGCCGGGGTCGGCGCGGTGATGGGCACGATCGTGGCCTGGGTGCTGGTTCGCGACCGGTTCCCCGGCCAGCGGCTGCTCAACGCGGTGATCGATCTCCCGTTCGCGCTGCCCACGATCGTGGCCGGGCTGACCCTGCTGGCCCTGTACGGCCCCGACAGCCCGCTCGGCCTGCACCTGGCCTACACGCGCGCCGCCGTGCTGGTGGCGCTGCTGTTCGTGACGCTGCCCTTCGTGGTCCGCTCGGTACAGCCGGTGTTGCTGGAGCTCGACCCCGAGGTGGAGGAGGCGGCGACCTCGCTGGGCGCTTCGCCGGCGGTGACCTTCCGGCGGATCATCCTGCCCGCCCTGCGCCCGGCGATCCTCTCCGGAGCCGCGCTGGCCTTCGCCCGGGCGGTGGGGGAGATCGGCTCGCTGATCCTGATCGTGGGCAAGGTCCAGATCGCCAGCATCGTGATCTTCGCCGACATCGAGTCAGACGCCCCCCAGGCGGCGGCCTCCCTGTCGCTAGTCCTGATCGCCCTGTCGCTGATCGTGCTGGTCATCATGCGGCGGCTGGGAGGTCGGATTGCTCATTAGCCGCAAGGCCCGGTTGTCGTTGCGCGCGGTGGCCCTGGCGTACCTGTTCGTGCTCCTGCTGGCGCCGGTCGGGGTGGTGTTCGCCAAGACCTTTGAGCACGGCTTCTCCGTCGCCTGGGGCTGGATGACCACGCCGGCCGCGATCAGCGCCCTGGGGCTGTCGCTGCTGGTCGCCGTGGTGGCTGTACCGGCCAACACCATCTTCGGCGTGGGCTGCGCGCTGGTGCTCGTGCGCCGTCGTGGACGGGCGGCCGCGCTGCTCGATGCCCTGATCGATCTGCCCTTCCTGGTCTCACCGGTGGTCGTCGGCCTGGCCCTGATCCTCGTCTACGGCGACACCGGCTGGTTTGGCAGCTTCTTTGCCGGTCAGGGGATTGCCATCATCTATGCGCCCGCGGGGATGGTGCTGGCCACGGTGTTCGTTTCACTGCCGTTCGTCGTTCGTGAGGTGGCGCCGGTGCTCGTCGAGGTCGGCGATGAGCAGGAGCAGGCCGCGGCCACGCTGGGCGCTTCGCCCTGGCAGGCGTTCTGGCGCATCACCCTGCCCTCCATCCGCTGGGGGGTCGCCTACGGCGTCGTGCTGTCGACGGCTCGCGCCCTGGGGGAGATCGGGGCGGTGCTCGTGGTCTCCTCGCTGGTCGCCGGCTCCACTTTGACGCTGCCTCTGCTCGTCTACCAGCGCGACTCCCAGATCTCCGCGGGCTCAGTTACCGGGGCCTACGCCGCGGCCACCGAGCTTGCTGTGATCT
>JALYZQ010000163.1 GCA_030948805.1 Actinomycetota bacterium
GAGCAACGACCAGTCGACGCGGTGCGCCAAGTGGGGGTAGCCCGAGCACTGCGAGATGTTCATGCGGGTCGAGTAGAACGCCGTGTCCTCCTCATTGCCGTACGGCGCAACGTAGGCGTGCTGCGGATCATTGACGTACTTGTCCAGCGCCCCCCACCCGGACGTCACGCTGTCCGCCGGATGAGCGTCGAGCGCGTTGGTCTGGCTGTCGATATGCGGATCGCTCACGAAGCCGTTGTTGAACGACGGCGTGGACTTCGCCGCTTCGGTGGTCAGCAGATTTTGCATGAAGTCACCGGGATGCGGATAGTCCTGGAACCAGTCGTCAAAGCCGATCTGGGCCTTGGTCTTCGGGCTCCCGATCGTCGCGAAGTACACCGTCTGGTTCAGCGTCTTCGTCGTCGCCTTGAACCCGATCTGTTGGAGCAGCGAACGCAGGTAGTCGGCGATCGCCGGCCGCGGGTCCTTGCTGTTGGTCCAGACCGTGACCGGGGCTCCCGTCAATCCGGCCGACTTGACCAGTGCCTGGGCCTTGGCGACGTTGCCCGGCCCGGCGGGATCGCCCCAGGGACAGGGCGTGATCGGTTTGTAGCCGGTCATTCCCGGCGGCAGCAGGTTGCAGGTCGGGTGCAGGCGCCCGCCAAAGATCCGCTCCAGCGCTCGGCTGTCGATGGCATAGTTGACGGCCTGCCGCGCGGCGAGCTTGTTGAACGGCGGAATCGTCGTATTCATGAAGAAGTAATACGTGTTCGGGTATCCCGCGCCGATCAGGAAGCGACTCTTGTACTTCGCCTCCACCTGCGGGAGCAGATCGCCGACCGGATCCTCGGTCATGTAGTCCAGCTGCCCGTTGATCACGTTCTCGGTCATCTGGTTGATGTTGGTCGAGACCATGCCGATGATCTTGCTCACGTTGCCCTTGGCGATCCCCGGGATGTCGAACTTCGGGTTCTTGGTGAGGATGAACTGGCCGTTGGTGGGCGACGTGCTCACGACCTTGAGCGTGTAGGGGCCGTCACCCGGAAACGGGCTCCCGGTCGTGTTCTTGAAGACCGCCTTGCTCTTCGGGCCCACGCCGGACTCCCCGATCGCGAACGCGTAGAGCAGCCGCGTGTCGGGCTTGACCAGGTTGACCGTCAGCGTTCCCGTCTTGTCATTGCCGATCATCCCCGACAGCGGGGCGTTCGGCTTCTTCGCGGCCGCGTACTTGGTCGCCCCGGCGATGTCGGTGATGAACGTCGATGAGAACGGGCCACCGAGGAAGATGTTGCGCTTGACCATGTTGACGACGTCGCTGGCAACCACCGGCTCGCCGTCTGAGTAGTGCAGTCCCTTTCGGAGGTGAAAGACGTAGGTCTTGCCGCCATTGGTGGGCGCCGGGATGCTCTGCGCCAGCGCCGGCACCAGTTGGGTGCTCGCGTGGCCGGTCGTGTCCTTGAAGGCCAGCAGGCCCGAGTAGACGAGATGCAGCGCCGAGTCGGCCTGAACGGTCTGGTACTGCTGCGGGTCATAGGAATCCGGCCCGACGGTCCCGATCTTGATGGTTCCACCCTGCTTGGCAGGGCCCGACGAGGCGGAACCTCCCGAGCTCGACGAGCTCGAGCTCGAGCTCGAGCCGCAGGCGGCCAGCACGACCGCGGTTATGACCGTCAGCAGAATTGCCGCCACCGGTCTGCTCTGTCGCTTTAGCAAAGCCTCCTCCTCAGAAGGTTGGGGTACCCAGGCGGACAATGTATCTCCCAAGTGGGTCACGATGCCAGGTGAGCGCGATCGGACGGGCCGGTCCTAATCAATCCGCAACACACGCCGAGACGACAGCACCGGCGAGTTGAGGTGTTGCACTCAGTCTCGGACTCCGAGAGAATCGCCATGCATGGTCCTGCGCGCTCCAGCCCTGGGGGTCACCGCGGCGCTGGTACTGGCGCTGGTCGCCGTGCCGGCCACGGCCAAGCCCCCGACGGTGTTCAACCCGGTGGTCGAGGCCCAGAACTTCTCCATCACCCAGCAGCGCCAGGCCATCTACGACACGCCCCAGTATCAGAGCCAGCTGGCCACCGACAGCGCCGCCAGCACCGCCCAGGCGCTGGCCGCCCAGGCCGCCGATCCGGGGCGCTTTTACACCGACGACCTGTGCTGGAGCCTGGGCAACGGCTGCGCTGGGGACATCCGCCTCAACAACTGGGCCGCCAACGGCTACGGGATCGTGCGTCCGGTCCTATTCACGGCTCGTGACGGCGCCACTCTCTCCGGGCACGTCTGGGCCACGGTGGCCGGGCCGGCCAAGCGTCCGGCCGTGGTGATCACCGACGGCTCGGTCCAGGCCGACGAGCAGCTCTACTGGTACGCCGCTCAGACGCTGGCCAAGGCGGGCTACGTGGTCCTGACCTTCGACCCTCAGGGCCAGGGCCAGTCCGACACCTACGGTCAGTCGCCGGACGCCAATGAGGGGGTGCCCGCGCAATCCGACGGTCGACCGTTCTACGACGGCACCGAGGACGCGATCAACTTCCTGCTCTCCACGCCACGCCATCCCTACCTTCCGGTCCGGAGCTGCAACACCGGCACCAGCCATGCCGCCAAGCAGACCGCACGCGTCCGGGCGGGGCTCGACGCCGCCTACAACCCGTACTGGTCGCTGCTGCGCTCGGGCAAGATCGGACTGGTCGGGCACTCCTACGGCGCCGCCGGGGTGTCCTACATCGGTCAGTGGGATCCGCGCGTCGGCGCGGTGGTGGCGCTGGACAACCTCGGAGGACCCGGGCCGACCAGCGGGTCGGTTCCCGGATCGGGTGGCAAATCCAAGCTTGGGGAGCAGGGCTGCCCCGCCAATCCCGCCGCTCGCACGACGGCGCCGATCACCAAGCCGGCGCTGGGCATCTCGGCCGACTACGGCCTGCCGCCCACCCCCAACGCCTCCCTCCCGGATCCCAACGCCAAGGCCCAGGAGTCCAAGGTCTACACCCAGGCCGGCGACAACACCGGCGAGGTCGTCATCCGGGGCGGCTCTCATCTGGACTTCAGCTTCATCCCCAACCAGGCCTTCGGCGCCTCGCTGCGGGGACCGGACATCACCGACTGGTACGCCACGGCCTGGTTTGACAAGTACCTCAAGCATCAGCCCAGCGCCGATCGCCGGCTGCTGACCCAGCGCTGGCGCAGCGATCTCGTGGAAGCCGGCGTGGACCCCAACCACGATCCGAACGCGTTCTCGTTCTACTACTACTCGCGCTTGGACTTCGGCCTCACCGGCGGCGCTCGCTTTGACTGCGAGAACCTGCGCGACGGCTGCCCGGGCCTGGTCAGCAACGACGGCTACAAGGGCGACTACTCCTACATCGCCATTGACACCACCCGGGACTCGGCCCACGGTCCGGGGGCGGCGTTGAGATCAGGCAGCGGGCTCGGCGTCTGCCCGCGCCGGGCGCAGCTCACCTTCCGCTGGCGCCGCGCGCACCACCGTCGCATCACTCGCGTCAAGGTCTACGTCGATCATCGGCTGGTGCTCATGCGCCGCGGGCGCGCCTTACGCTCGGTGACCATCGCCGGGCTGGCCGGGACCGGCCGCCACCACATTCGGGTGCTGGCCTACTCGCACCGGCGGCTGGTACGAAAGCTCAACCGCACGGTCTACGGCTGTGCGCACCGGACGCCGCGGCGCCATCGCCGAGCGGGGCGTCACCACCCGGCCCATCGCCGAGCGGGGCGTCACCACCGGGGCCGGCGCCACCACGGCGAGCGGCCGGGCTGACTCTCGCTCAGGGCGACCACAATCGCCCTCGGTTGCTCTCTCTGAGGCCGGTGGGGAGAAAACAGCACCTCATAGGCCCCTGGGGTCACAACCCCCCTTGCCCCGGTGCGATCGAGGTGGATTGTGGGCGCTGGGCGCCGCGGGCTGGGCCGGCGGGGGCCGGCGGTGGCCGGCGGTGGCCGGCGGTGGCCGGCGGTCCCTGGCGTCCGGAACGGCACGACCCAGATCGACCTAGTCGACGGTGAGCACGGCCTTGCCAGCCACGCGGCGGTCCAGCAGCGCCTCGATCGCCGAGCCGGCTTGGGTCCACGAGCTGAGCAGGTCGACCTGGGGATCCAGGTGACCGCCGGCGACCAGATCGGCCAGCCGGCATAGGTCGGCCGAGGCGGTGCGGGTGTGCTCGAGCTCTGAGAAGATGAACAGGCCATACAGGCGTGCCCCAGGGGCGCGCGCGAACAGCTCGCGGGTGGGAAAGTTGACCGGGTCGCTGAGTGTGGAGGCGAAGCTGACCACGATTCCCCGCGGGGCGACACGCTGCATCGCCACGCCCAGCACAGGGCCGCCGATGGCGTCGATGATCACTTCGTAGTCCGGACCGCTGGTTTCAAGCTCGGACAGGATCTCCTCGGCGCCCAGCTGGGCTAGGCCCTCGGCACGCCGGGCCACCGCGGTCACGTGCGCGCCGGCCATCCGGGCGAGCTGGACCGCGAACCGCCCGACTCCTCCGCTGGCTCCGGTGATCAGCACTCGCTTGCCCAGTACGAAGCCGCCGACTTCCAGCGCCCGCAGCGCCGTCAGTCCCGCTACGGGCAGCGTCGCGGCGGCCTCGAAGGACACCTCTTCGGGCAGCTCAGCCAGCCAGTGCGCGCTGACCGCGGCGCGTTGGGCCCAGGCCCCGGCCGGCACCACCCCTACCACTCGGGTCCCGGCCGGCGGGCTGCTGCCGTCGGCGGCCGGCGCGCTCACCACCCCGGCCAGGTCCCACCCGGTGACCGTGCCCGCGTCCATGCTCTCCAGACGCCGCGTCTCGCCACGATTGAGGCTGAACGCCCTGACTTCGATCACCGCTTGCTCGGCCGTGGGCTCAGGCTCGGGGACGTCGGCCAGCTCGGCGAAGGGTGGGTGGGGGCTGGACACGAGCGCACGCATGGGCGACCGTGGTCAATACTAGGCGCCGTGCGCAGCGCTGAAGACGACTCGGAGGAGAACGGGTTCGACACCCTGCGCGCCCAGCTCGGGGGCCAGCCCCCCGAGGGGTTGCGCATGCTGACCGGCGAGCAACTCGCGGATCTGGCCGAGGCGATCGGAGATGCACGCCGCCGCCAGAACCGGGCGCTGGCCGCCGCCGGGGAGCGCGCGCTGTCGCACATTCCCCGCCTGCTCCGCGGCCCGGTCCGCCGGATCGTCGGATGAACTCGGCGGCCCAGGCCCGCCAGTCCCGAGCCGAGGTTCTCAAGCTGGCGCGGATCCTGCATCGTGATCCCGAGAGCCTCAGCTATCTGGAAGACGTGCCCCTGGCCGACCTGCAAGCGCTTCGTGACCAGGCTACGGATGTCCTGTGGAGCGCGGACGGCGCAGCGATCGGCCGCTTGGCCGCCGCCGGCAAGCTGCTGCCGGCCGGACTCAACGCAACGCTCAGTGAGCGTGCCTTCGGTCCTCTGCTCTCGGCCCGGCTGGCCGGTCAGCTCGAGCCCGATCGGGCGATCGACGTGGCCGCCAAGCTGCCGACCGGCTTTCTCACCGACGTAGCCATCGAGCTTGACCCGCGGCGAGCCAGCGAGGTCATCGCCGGCATCCCGCCGCAGCGCATAGCCGACATCACCAGCGAGCTGATCCGGCGCGGCGAGTACGTGACCATGGGCCGCTTTGTGGGGCACATCAGCGACGCCGCGCTGCGTGCGGCGCTCGGCGCAATGGACAATGGCGCGCTACTACGCGTCGGCTTCGTGATGGAGGACAAGGACGGCCTAGAGCGGTTGGTGGCGATGCTCCCGGCCCGGCGCATGGACGGGATCATCGCCGCCGCCGCCGAGCAGGACCTGTGGCTGGAGGCGCTCGATCTGCTCAGCCACCTCAGCGAGGACCGTAGCCGCCGGATCGTGCACGACGCACTGGAGCTTGAGGACGCCGCGCTGGAGAGCATCGTGGCCACCGTGATCGAGCACGAGCTCTGGGCTGAGGTGCTGCTCATAGCCGAGCGCGACGCCGTCCTGCAGGCCAAACTGGCCGACCGCCTGCCGGCCCTCTCCGCCGCCCAGCGCAAGGCGCTGGCCCGTCGCGCAGTCCAGGAGGGAGTCATCGAACGTCTGGGGCCGCTGGGGCAGGCGCTGGCCGCCCAGCCAGGGCGCTGAACGCCCGGAAAGCCGGGGCCTGAACGCCCAGGGAGCCCGGCCGAGGCCTTGCCCGCCAGAGCATGCACGGCGCGCCAATCGCGCCGGTCAGATCCGGTGGTGGCGCCGAATTCACGTATGGCAGCGCAAAGGTGCCACACGGGTCCTCGGAGCTCGGGTTTGGCACGTCTGACACGTCGGACGACAATGCGACCGGCCGACGCGCACCGTGGTGCGATGCTCGCCGCAACCACCGGATCAATGTCGCCCCCGCAGAGGGCTTCCCGCGGGCCACTACCCCTCCCGCGGAGGCTTGCCGGCGCAGTACCCCTCCCGCGAGGCCTTCTGAGCGCAGTACCCTGGCGGCATGGGCAAGGTCTATGACCGCATTGAGCCCGCCCTGGCCAGGTGGATCGAGCGGCAACCGATGTTCTTCGTGGCCACCGCCCCCAGCGGAGAAGCGGGCCACGTGAACGTCTCACCCAAGGGGCCGATCGGAAGTCTGCGCCTGCTGGACGAGCACACGTTGGCCTACCTCGACATGGTCGGCAGCGGAGCCGAGACGGTCTCGCACCTACGCCAGAACGGTCGCATCGTGATCATGCTGTGCGCGTTCTCCGGACCGCCCCGCATTCTGCGCCTGCATGGACACGGCGAAGCGCTATCTGGGGATGCCCTGGACTTTCCCGCCGTCGACACGCTGCCGCAGCAGCGGCGAGCGGTGATCCGCGTCGCCGTCCAGCGGATCGCTGACTCCTGCGGCTTCGGTGTCCCGCTGATGGGCTATGAGGGCGAACGGCCCAACCACCGGGCCTGGGCAGAGGGCAAGCTGCGCAAAGGCGGCCCGGAGGCGCTTGATCAGTACGTCGCGCAGCGCAACGCGCAGAGCATTGACGGGTTGCCCGCCGTGCCGGTCCGCTCGTCTCAGGGCGCGCTCTAGTTTCGCGAACGCGGCACTAGAAGCGCGCGACGGCGCGCCCGTCGCTGACCGCCGGGGAAATCGGTCCAGGCTCCCAGTTCTCGACCGGAGCCTTGGCGCCGGGCCAGGGCCAGCTGGGGCGAGCGACGTGAAAGCCCTGTACGAGCTCGACGCCGAGCTGGGTCAGTGCGCTGAGCTCGGCCTCGGTTTCCACACCCTCGGCGACCAGGTGACCGCCCGTCTGACGCGCATAGCTGATCAGCGCGGAGATCAGCGCCCCTCGATCGGGATCCTGGTCGATCCCGCTGATCAGTGACCGATCGAGCTTCATGTAGCTGGGGCGAACCGTGGTCATCTGACGTAGCCCCGAGTACCCGGCCCCCATGTCGTCGACGGCGAAGCGCACCCCCGCCGCCTGGAGCTCAGAGATCTCGGTGTGCAACCCCGGGGTGTCCTCGAGCAGACTGTTCTCGGTCAGCTCGAGGATGAGACCCGAGAGTGAATCCCGCTCGCGCAGGACGGCCTGGGTGCGCTCGTCCAGCAGCAGCGGGCCGGATAGGTTGACGCTC
Organism: Actinomycetota bacterium; assembly: GCA_030948805.1. GTDB lineage: Bacteria > Actinomycetota > Thermoleophilia > Solirubrobacterales > Solirubrobacteraceae > Palsa-465. Next base: position 7,567 of record JALYZQ010000163.1, read on the forward strand.
AGTAGGGTGCCCTCCGGGCGGCCGGGCAGCAACTCCAGGGCGCGGGCCAGGCAGGCCAGCTCCAGCTCGTCACGCAACCCGAACTCGTCGGCCAGTGCGAACCAATGCAATGGGTTGGACGTGCCCCGGCCTTGGAACCGCGCCAGTGCCTCATAGGCGTGCGTGCGTCGCCCGGCAGTGGTCACTATCGGCTGCACGGCGATGGTCAGCCCCTCCCCGGAGATGAGCCGCTGCAGCGCCTCCTGAGCCCCGCGCGCCCCTGGCGTGGAGAGCGATTCGCCGGCGTACATGGAGACCTGTCGGCGCCCCGTGCGCTTGGCCACGCGCAGGGCCACGTCGACGGCCCGCAGAAGCGTCTCGGCGTCCTTGCCGTCACGCGGGCACAGGGCGATGCCCACGCAGGCTGAGACCCGAGGTTGGCCCTCGCGCCCACTGTCGAGGTCCTCCACGATCCGCCGGGCCAGCTCATGAGGATCCGGGTTGCTGACCAGGACGCCGAACTCGTCTCCGCCCAGACGAGCCACTATTCCCCCCTCGGCGATGACCTCGCCCAGGCGGCCGACCACCGAGATCAGGACGGCGTCGCCGGCCGCGTGGCCACTTGACTTGTTGATGGCCCCGAAGTTGTCCAGGTCGACCAGCAGCACGGCCAGGTTGCGATGCAGCCTATGCTCGCCGGCCACGCGATCCAGGCGATCGCGGAAGGCCGCGCGCGTGAGGGCCTCGGTCAAGTCGTCGTGGTCAGCGGCAAAGCGAGCCCGCTCCAGCATGCCCCGCAGCTCCCGAGTCATCCGCCCGCAGGTGAGCAGCAGGGCGATCGCGGCCAGCACCAGACCCGCGTAAGCCGGAGTCACGGTCTGGTCCCGGACGATGGGCAACGCCAAGGCAGCCAGCAGCAGGGCCCGACCGGATCCGCCCACGCGCCCTCCGCGGGCGATTACACCGCTGGCCACGGCAGCGAGCCAGAGGATCGTCAGCACTCCGACGCGTTGCGGTCCCAGGCCAATGATGAGGATGGCCGATAGGGGCGCCAGTGACTCCTCGAGCTTGAGCCAGTCGGTGTTGGGCATGGCGATCTGCACGGCCGCCGTGGCGGCGATGATCGCGAAGCCCACCGCGCTGATCACCCGGCTGGAGAGACCGTGGTCGACAGCCAGCAGGATGATCGCCGACAGCGCGAGCGTCGCACGCGCGACCGACGCGGTCCTCCGCGCGCGGAGGACCTCATCCGGGAGCTGCCCCAATGACCTCACGCTCCTTATCTCGGCTGCGGCGGGGATTTAGTTGAGGACAGGCGCCCCGGCTCAGCCATGTGGGGGCCGCTAAGTTCAGCGACGTGCGCGCCGCACGTGATCAACGCCGGTCGGACACCGAGCCGGGAATCAGCCGTGGACTGGTCCTGCTCCTGGCCGTGGCCTGCGGCGCCGCAGTCGCCAATCTGTACTACGCCCAGCCCCTGCTCCACACCCTGGCCCGTGCCTTCGGTGTCTCTGACGGGACCGCCGGACTGCTGGTCACTGTCACCCAGGTCGGGTACGTGATCGGCCTCGCCCTCCTGGTTCCGGTGGGTGACCTGCGCGAGCGACGCGGGCTGATCAGCCTGACCCTGGTGGCCACCGCCCTGGCCCTGGTCCTGGCCGGCTCCGTGATCGCACTGATCGTCGGGATCGCCGCGCTGGACCTCGGCGTCCAGGGCCTGCACATCTCTAACCAGAGCGCCGTCTACGCGCTACGCGGCGACGCTCGGAGCCGGCTGACCACGGCCTACATGGTCTCCTACTTCCTCGGCGGCGCTGTGCTCTCGGCCCTGACCTCGACCCTATATGCCAGCGCCGGCTGGAGCGGCGTGTGCGTACTCGGCGCGGTCACCGCCGGCCTCACCCTGGCCGTGTGGGTGGTCGGGCATTTGGGTCTGCGACCAGCGGTGAGCGGCTCGTGAGCGCCGTGCCGGCGTCCGCCGACTCCCGCCGCCGACACGCCGGCTACTCCGACGGCGGCAGCGAGATGATCCGGGAACCCTGAGCCCGTCCACTGGTCAGGAAGCTAATCGCCCAGCGCAGCATCACCACTAGCCGGTTCTGAAATCCGATCAGGTACCAGATGTGCACGCCCAGCCAGATCAACCAGGCCGGCACCCCGCTGAGTCGGATCGGACCCAGCTCGGCCACGGCCGCGCCACGGCCGATCGTCGCCAGGTTGCCCTTGTCGCGGTAGCGAAACGGGCGCACCGGTCGTCCTTGGAGGCGGCGGACGATGCGCCGGGCCGCATAGGCGCCCTGCTGGATGGCCACCGGCGCCAGGCCGGGCAGTCCGAGGGTCCCGCCGCGGCCGTCGCTGACGCTGGCCATGTCGCCGAGCGCGATCACCTCGGGGTGTCCCGGCAGCGTCAGGTCCGGGGCCACCGTCACCCGCCCGGCCTTGTCCACCGCGGCGCCGGTGAGCTCACCCAAGCGCTGGGCCAGCCCCGAAGCGCGCACGCCGGCGGCCCAGATGACCGTGCGCGCGGGGACCCGGTCAGCCGTCCCGTCGGGGGCGCGCAGCGTGACCCCATCTGAGTCGATGGCCACAACCGTGCGCTCGACGGCCACCTCCACCCCGAGCTCTCGTAGAGCGCCGGTGGCCTTGGCGGCCAGTGACTCGGGGAAGCCGGTCAGGATCCGTGCCGCCGTCTCGATGAGCAAGATGCGGGCGTGCCCGGGGTCGATCCGGGCAAAGGAGCCGGCGAGCGTGTCGCGGCTCAATTCGGCGATCTGCCCCGCGATCTCCACGCCCGTCGGGCCGCCTCCGACCACCACAAAGGTCATCTCCGCGCTGCGATGGGCGTCGTCGGTGCACAGCTCAGCCCGCTCAAAACCATCCAGAATGCGCGTGCGCACGGCGACCGCACTCTCCAGCGACTTGACCTCGCCGGCCACCTCGCGCCACTCCTCGTGGCCGAAATACGAATAGCTGGAGCCCGCGGCGACCACCAGCGAGTCGTAATCCAGGTGTGCCGTGGTGGAGCGATTAGGGGGCACTGCCAGATGGACCCGGCGGGCCTCGAGATCGAAGTCGGTCACCTCAGCCATCGCCACCCTCACGTTGCTGGCTGAGCCGAAGATCGAACGCAACGGGTAGGTGACATCACTGGGCGACAGCGCCCCGGTGGCCACCTGGTAGGTCAGCGGCTGAAAGAGATGGAAGTTGCGCGCGTCGACCAGCGTCACCTCCACCGGGGCATGGCGCAGGTGCTTGACGGCCTGCAGGCCTCCGAAGCCACCCCCCACGACGACCACGTGGTGGGTCATCTGATCGACCGCGCTAGATCAAGTGCCAAGATCCTTGAGATGCCCGGCCTCGGCGTTCATCAACCGCACTTACTGCCGTGCTGGTGACCCGTCGCGAGGGGCAGCTGGATCTGGTCACCCAGCGCGACCATGCTGCCTTGGCCGGAACGCTGGCCGAGCACTGGGGCAACGCGAGCTTTGCCGTGCCCAGCCCTCGTGACGCACTGCTCTGCGCAGCCATCCACCACGATGACGGGTGGGCCGAGCTCGACGACGGGCCCGCCTTTGACGCCGAGGCCGGGCGTCCGGCTCACTTCACCGAAGTCCCGCTTGAGGAGAGCGCCGGTCCCTACGGTCGCGGGGTGGAATCGGTCTATGAGCGCGACCGGCACGCCGGGGTCCTGGTCTCCATGCACTGGAGCGGCTTCTCGACCGGCCGCTGGGGCGTCGGCCCCGGCCGGCCGTCCCAGAACCCCGTCGCCCTGGAGATCGTGGGCCGCCAGGAGGCGCGCTGGATGCCCGTACTGCGCGAGGTGTGGGCCAACCGGGGACGGCGCAGCGAGTTCGACGTGGCCAACTGGCATGCCTACGAGGTGCTGCAGGCCGTCGACGTCCTTTCGCTGGGCCTGGCCCTGATCGATCTCGAGCATCCGGGCGACGGGGAGGTGGTCGGCGTCAGCCAGGTGCTCAGCCAGGTGGACCAGACCCCGGGACCGCGCGCCGTGACCGGCGTGCCGCTGGCCGCCGGGGGCGCCACCGTCACCCTGGTCCTGCGGACACACGACCCCGGGAGGGTGACGCTGGACCCGTATCCGTTCGACGTGGACGAGCTCGAGGTGGGGTTCCCGATCAGACGCCTGCCCGACGAACGCTACGCGTCGGAGGGCGCCGCCGCCGCCGCGCTCCGGCGCGCGCCCACCGACCAGCGCCGGGCCACGCTGGTCGCGGTCTAGCCTCTCGGCGGCTCGTGGTGCAGGGGCGCGTGCCCTTTCTGGTCGGCGATCGCACGTCCGATCAGAAGGCGCTGAATCTCGCTGGTGCCTTCGTAGATGGAGAAGACCTTGGCATCGCGGTAGTACTTCTCGACGGGATGGTCATAGATGTATCCCCACCCGCCCAAGGTCTGCACCGCGCGCTCGCTGGCTTGCACGGCGACCTCGGAAGCCATGAGCTTGGACATCGACCCCTCGGCCTGCCTGAACGGGACCTTGTTGGCGGCCATCCATGCCGCGCGCCAGGTCAGCAGCCGCGCGGAGTCGATCGCGGCGGCGACATCGGCGAGCGGGAACGCGGTCCCCTGGTATTCGATGACCGGCGCGCCGAACGCCTCGCGTTCGGTGGCGTAGTCGCGGGCATACTCGTAGGCGGCCCGGGCGACGCCGACCGCCTGGGCGGCGACAAACGGCCGCGTCTGCTCAAACGCTCCCAGCGCAGCGGAGCCGCCAGAGGTACCGTGCTCGCCCTCGCCACTCAGTACCTTGCGACCGTGATCGAGCTTTTCCTCAAGCGCCTCCTCGCCCCCGAGCAGATGGTCGGCGGGGACGCGGCAATTCTCGAAGGCGACCTCCGCGTGGTGAGACCCGCGCGCCCCCAGCTTGTCGAGCTTTCGCACCATCTTGAGCCCCGGAGTGCCCTTGGGCACGATGAACATCGACTGCGCGTAATGCCCTAGGTCAGGGTCGACCGTGGCATTGACGACGTGAACGTCAGCGATGCCGCCATTGCCGATGAACATCTTGGTCCCGTCGATCACCCACTCGTCGCCCTCCCGCCGGGCGGTGGTCGTGTTAGACCGAACATCGCTGCCGCCGCGCGGTTCGGTGACTGCCAGAGCGGCGAGCTTGATGTCACCTGCCTCGCCAAAGCATTCCGGCGCCCAGCGCCCGAGCTGCTCGGGCGTTGCCGCATGCTCGATCGCGGCCAGAGCCAGCGCCGGATAGACGATCGAGAGGCCGATCCCCGCGCAGCCCCAGAAGAGCTCCTCAATCATCAGCGGTATCGACAGTCCCGATGGATCCTGATTTAGCTGCGCATAGAGAAGGGGGCTGTAGAGCCCGGCCTCAGTGGCCTGTTCCAGTACCGGCCAGGGGAATCCCTGCTCGCGGTCGTACTCGACCGCGACCGGCCGGATGACGTCCTCGGCGAAGCGATGCGTCCTGTCAACCAGATCGCGCTGCTCTTCGGTCAGCTCCAGTGAGAAGCCCACGGCCGCCACCTCTTTCTTGGTTACCTCAGGGGTAAGTTACCGCTGGGTAACCTTACCAGGACCCAATTTATACTGCTGGTAAGCTGTCGAATCGTGCCTGAGAGTGGGGCTGAGCGTTTCTATGCGCCGCTGGAGGACCCCCAACGGGGCCGACGTAAGCTTCCGCGGGTCGTGCGTGAGCAACAGATGCTCGACGTTGCCGGGCGCGTGTTCGCCGCCCGGGGCTTTCACGAGGCCTCGCTGCAGGAGATCGCCCGGGACGCCGGGATCTCAAAGCCGATGATCTACAGCTACTTCGGCTCCAAGGAAGGCCTGTACTTCGCCTACATCGAGCTCGCTGGACGGCGGCTGCTGACCCGGATGGCGAAAGCCGCCGACCGCGTGGACAATGCCGGCGTCATCGACGCTCAGGCCAGACTGCTCGCGACCTCCCGGGCTTTCTTTGCTCATGTGGACGAGAACCGCGAGGAATGGTCCGTGCTCTTCGGGGAGCTCGCCGGGCGAGGCGCCCCGTTCTCCCGCGAAGTAGCTGCGGTTCGCAAAGACATCACCAACCGGACGGCGGCCCTGTTCGAGCTGGTTCTCCGCCGCGCCGGGACAGCGCCCGAGAAGGTCGGCGGCGCGGAAGCGCTGGCCTACGCCTTCGTCTGCGCCGGGGAGTCGCTGGCGAACTGGTGGCTCGAGCATCCCGAGGAGTCGACGGACGCGATGGCCAACCGCCTGATCGAGTTTGCCTGGAGCGGGCTCGAGCACTTGCTCGAAGGAACGTCTAACTGAGCGCAGGCTCGTCAGCCTTCCCGACCACGGTATAGGCGCTGACCACGAGCTGAAGGCTGCTCACCCCGCCCCCCAGCGAGGATCCGATCGATTTCACGGCCACGTTGACCACGCTCACGTCCAGCTGCACGACGGCAAAGCCGAGACTGGTGGCGGCAAGGGTGAGGCGCCGCGCCACCGTGGTGTCCATGCCCGGCGCCCGCGGACCAGCGCTGAAAGCCACGCCCATAGCGGCGAGGCTAGAACACCGACGTTTCGCTCCAGGACGAAATGCTCCGCTTGGCGACCTACTCCGCCTGGGCTCCGGGCGGCCTCAGCGTATTCTCAATGAACGCCTCGGCCAGGGGGGTCGGCGCCCGGACCAGCCAGGCCTCGGTGATCACCTCGCGCAGGTCCTCCAGTCCGATTCGCTCCAAGCAGACCAGGACGATGGCCGACCCGTCGAAGTGCGGCGTCGTGAAGTAGACCTCAGGATCATCGGCCAGCAGGGCCTCCTTGGCCCCGGTGTGCTCGACCCGCGCGCCGAGAATCGGTCCCGCCGGTGCGGCGTCGCCGAGCGCCTCCAGGTCTGTGCCGCGCAGCGGCCGCTCCCAGACGAAGCTCTTGCCCTTCACTCGCCAGAACGCCTGTCCTCGTTTGGAGGGCTCCTCGTCGGTGTGGGGCAGAGCCAGCGCGATGCGCCGAACGTCATCCCAGGAGGTCATCGACGCACGGTAGCCGAGCGGCAAACCGCTAGATGCCGATGAGCCAGTCACTGCCCCTTGACGACACCGAGGCCCGCCTGGCCACCGTTCTCGCCGATCTGGATCCAGCGGTGCAGAACGGCACGCTAAGACTCAGCTTGAGGCCATTAGCTGCGTGCTTAGCTCCCAGAGTCGCGCTCGGGCTTCGGGGTCGTAGGCCTGAGGATCGGCTCGAGCCTCGTGGAGGCCGTTGAAGAAGCAACCGGTGACGTTGTCCAGGTCGGCTCCAACAGCAAGACGGCGGGTCGCTTCGACGCCCTGCTCCAGCGAGTCCACGTTATGACCGATCTCGTTGAGCACGATCTTGGTTGGCATGTAGGTCCCGGGGTGCAGGCTGTTGACAGTGATCAGCTTGGGGGACACCCGCGTGGCCAGCTCGAAGGCCGCCATGATCTGGGCAAGCTTGCTCTGGGCGTAGGCGCGTGAGCCCTCGTAGTCGCGCTCCAGCATCACGTCGCTGAAGTCGATCGCGTGCTGACCGAGGGAGGCGACGTTGACGATCCGGGCCGGTGCCGAGCGCTCCAGCAGCGCCAACAGCTCGAGCTGGAGCTGAAAGCCAGCCAGGTAGTTGACCGCGAAACGCAACTCATAGCCATCGCGGCTGACCTGACGCTGGCGGGAGTCGGGCAAGCCCGAGCCGATCCCCGCATTGCTGACCAGGACATCGAGCCGGGGCGCAGCGTCAGCGACGGCCACGGCTAGGTCGCGGACTTGGCTCAGCTCGGACAGGTCGGCCAGGAGCGGATGGGTGGCGAGCGCACCGAGGTCGATGGTCTCATCGGTCACCCGATCCAGCTTGGCGGGATCACGGCCATGCAGAATCAGCGTCGCGCCGTCGATGGCCAGCCGGTGGGCCAGGGCGCGGCCCAGGCCGTCCGTGGCCCCGGTGATGAGGACACTCAAAGAAGAAGCCATGTCTGATTCTTGTACCACCTGACAACCTGGGAGATCGTGGCGATCGCAATCTCGGTGCTCGGCTGCGGCCATCCCCACCTGCCCGATGTGCTCGGCGTGATCGCCTCAGAGCCTGACCTTCGCCTGGCCGCGGCCTGGGACAGCGACCGGTCGGCCGTGCCGGGCGTGATCTCGAGCTACGCGGTGAACGAGTTGGAC
>JALYZQ010000263.1 GCA_030948805.1 Actinomycetota bacterium
CGAGGTCGGAGAGCGCGGCTCCCATGGCCCGGCCGCCGATCTCCTCACAGCCCAGCTGCCCACGACGAAAATGAACCCCCTCGACCATCGTGTCCACCGACGTCACCGCGTAGCCGCGACTTCGGACCACGGCCGCGTCATCCCCCAGCCAGCGCAACACCCTGGGACCTCCCGGAGCCAGCACTCGCTGCAGTGAGGCGATCAGCTCGCGCTCTGGCACCGACGCCTCAGATTCATCGGCTCGAGGTCAGGACGGCGGACCGAAGCCTCCGGTTTCGCCCCGCCGGCTCAGCGGTGGCGGTAGACGATCCGCGCGCGGTCCAAGTCGTAGGGTGAGAGCTCCACCCGTACACGGTCGCCCGGCAGGATCCTGATTCGAAAGCGACGCATCTTGCCCGCCACGTGCCCCAGCACGACGCGATCCATGTTGTCGAGCTTGACGCGGAACATCGCGTTGGGCAGCGCCTCGACGACCTCTCCTTCCAGCTCGACCTTTTCTTCCTTGGGCATCCGAGAATGAACCCTAGTGCACTGGTGCACCGTCGGGCCATTGGGGCACACTAGGGCTTGTTGCCGCCGCCCCGCCCGGGGCCGCTACCCAGCCCGTTGTTGCTCGGGGCACCCACCCCGCCACCGTGGCTGCCGCTGGCGCCGGCCCCCCCACTTCGGCCGCTGGTCTTGCCGCCGCCCGAAGGCGCCTGGGGCGGCTGTGCGAACAGTGTGGGGTTGTTGTAGGGGCTGGTGGGCGCGCCACCGCTTTGTGAGCCGGCGCGGCTGTGGGGCAGCGTGCTGCGTGAGCCAGTGGACGCGTGGCTACCGAAGTAGGCGGTTCCCGAGAACGAGGTTGTGGGCGGGGTGAAGTTGCCACAGTAGCCGCCGCTGGCCGCCTGCATGTAGTCGTGCCAGATCGGCGCCGCCAGCGTGCCGCCGAAGCCATTGGCCATCGGGATGTTGGCCTGCGGATAGCCCACCCAGACCGCCGTGGCCATGCGCGGTGTGTAGCCGACGAACCACGCGTTCTCGTAGTTCTCGGCTGTCCCGGTCTTACCGGCCGCGGGGCAGCCGTAGCCGGCGGCCGTGCCTGTGCCGCTCTGAATCACGCCCTTGAGCACGTTGGTGGCGGCGGAGGCCTCGCCATCGGTGAACACCCGCTTGGGCGTGGGACGGCCGAAGTTACGCACGCTGCCGTCGGGAAACACGATCTTGTTGACGATCGTCGCCGGCACGTGGCTGCCGCCGTTGGCCAACGTGGCGTAGGCGTCGGCCATCTCCAGCGGCGTGACCCCCACGCGCAGACCGCCGATGGCCTCCGCGGGAAATCCGTCCAGGTGCGAGGTGATGCCCATGTTGTAAGCCGTCTGGCGGACCTTGTCGGGGCCCAGGTCGGCGTCCAGCTGCGCGAACACGGTGTTGTCAGACAGGATCGTGGCCTTGGTGACGTTGATGTTGCCCTGGTAGGAGCCCTCGGCCGTGTGGACCGAGTAGCTGGGATAACCAGGAAGCCACCCGGCCGTCAGCGGGTGGGAGTTGTAGTACGTCTGGCCCGGGTCGCCGTGATTGTCATGGATCAGGGTCATCAGGACGAAGATCTTGAATGACGATCCGGGCTGACGATGGGCTTGGGTCGCGTAGTCGAACTTGGTCTGGTTGTAGTTGCCCGACGAGGCGATAGCCAGGATATGCCCGTTGTTCGGATCCACTGAGGCCAACCCCGAGCCCGGCTGGCCGACCCCTCCTTCGTGCGCCAGGATCGCCCTCTCGGCCAGGGCCTGCTTGCGCAGATCGATCGTCGCGTAGATCTTCAACGCGCCGGAGGTCAGCTCCGGACAGTTATTGGGGTGCGTCGGACACAGGTCCCGGGCGGCGGTCTGCTGCACGTAGTCGAACACGTACGGATCGTGGCGGGCGAGCAGGGCAGCGTCGGGGCGGACCTGCAGCGCCTCGCGGTTGGCTGCGTCGGCCCGGGCCTGAGTGATGTCGCCGGCCCCGACCATCGCCTGCAGGACCTCCATGCGCCGCCGCCGCGCCGCCGCCAGATCGAGGAAGGGGTTGTACTGCGAGGGGGCCTGGGGCAGCCCGGCGAGCAGAGCCGCCTGCGCCAGGTCAAGTTTGGATACCGGCTTGTCGAAGAACATCCGTGACGCTGCTCCCACGCCGTAGGCCGTCTGACCGCCGACGGTTCCGTAGGGGACGTCATTGAGGTAGTTGACGAGAATCCAGTTCTTGTGGTGACGGCCCTCGAGCTGCTGGGCCAGCTTGGCCTGGACGATCTTGTACTTGAGGTTGTGGTTGGCCTTCAGGCGCTCGGGGAGGTAGACGTTGTCGACAAGCTGCATGGTCAACGTCGAGGCACCTTGGAGGCTCGTGCCTCCGTGCAGCGCATCGCGGATCGCCGCGCGCACTATGCCCTGGTAGTCCAGGGCGCCGTGCTGGTAGAAGCGGCGATCCTCGATCGCGATCGTCGCCTGCTCGAG
>JALYZQ010000211.1 GCA_030948805.1 Actinomycetota bacterium
ACGCGGTCGTCACGGCTGCCGAGGCGATCGTGGCCCGCGACGGGATCGACTCGCTGACGATGCGTCGTGTCGCCGATGAGCTGGCAAGCTCGCCGATGTCGATCTACCGCCACGTCCGCGACAAGGACGAGCTGCTGGTGCTGTTGCTGGACCGCCTCGCGGCCGAGCTGCCCCGACCGCGCCTGCCCCGCGAGCCGCGCGCCCGACTGCGCAAAGCCTGTCGCACGATGCGCGACGGTCTCGCCGAGCATCCCTGGATCATCGACGTCCTGGCCGCGGGTGACCTGATTGCCCCTTCCATCCTGTGGCTGATGGAGGAGATAGTCGCCAGCTTCGTCGCCTGCGGCCTCGCCCATGCCCAGGCCGCCGACGCCTACCGCGCGGTCTGGCAATTCACGGTCGGCGAACTGATCGTCCGCCGAGGGCTCGATCGCCTTGCGACGCTCGAGCGATCCCCCTACGTGCTCCGGGTGCTGACCAGCGTCGATGCCGGAGAGCTGCCGACGCTGGCCGCGCTGGCTCCCTATTGGTCACGCGCGCGAAAGCGCGACAGCTACGACATCGGCCTCGACGCCCTCGTCGACGGACTGCTCGCGGGCGCCAGCCCCTCAGCGTGAGCCGAGGCTTGAGCGCCTATGCAGTGGCGGCGGCCGGCTCCGGCTGGGCCGGAGCGGGCTCAGGGGCCGGCGCGGGGGCGGCCTCGGCGACAGCGTGGGCGCCGGCGGCGCCGAGTACACCGAGCGCCAAGGTGATCAGCGCCCATTTGGCGCCATGGGTCTCAGCACCGCGGGCGTCATCGATCGATGGAGAGCCCGGCCCGGTCTCGGCCAGCGCGAGAGCTGCCGCGATCAGGACAGCGTTGTACTCATAGCCGCCGTCGCTGACCCAGGGGCCGTTCTTGAGATGCACGCGATTGATCGCCGTGAGCATGGTGGCGATGAGCGCCGCGGAGGCCAGTGGCGTGGCGGCTCCGAGCGCCAACAAGGCTCCGCCGCCGGCCTCGGCCGCGCCGGCGGCCAAGGCGTGTCGCTTGCCTGGTCGCAGGCCGAGGCTCTCGAAGAACTGACCAGTCCCGTCGGGTCCGTGACCGCCGAACCAGCCGAACAGCTTCTGGGTGCCGTGACCGATGAACAAGCCACCGACGACGAGGCGCAAGAGAAATCGCATGCATCTCACCGTAGCAAAGGTTGCGCACGCAATTTTCGGACAGAGGCGGCGCTGACGCTCACCCCCGACTACGAGCCGCTGACCCGCGGGATGCGCGCCGCAGTTCCCCACACCGATCCGCTGCGCGGCGGCCGCGAGATACAGGCCGGGCACCTATGCTCGGGCCGCGACGTCGACATCCCCGACGACCTGGAGGCCATTCGCGATGAAGCTAGAGCAGTCATTTGAGGTCGCCGCCCCGCTGCAGCGGGTGTGGGAGGCCCTGGTCGACGTCGAACGGGTCGCGCCGTGCCTGCCGGGCGCCTCGGTCAGCGGACGCAACGACGACGGGAGCTACAACGGCAGCTTCAAGGTAAAGATCGGTCCCACCTCTGCCGCCTACAGCGGCACGCTGGCGATAGAGAGCGTCGATGAGTCCGCCCACAAGACAACCATGCAGGCCCAGGGGACCGACAAGCGCGGTCAGGGCGGCGCCACGGCGACGATCGTCTCCGCGGTTACCGACGCCGGCCACGGCTCCACTCGGGTAGAGGTGGTCACGGAGTACCACATCACCGGACGCCTGGCCCACTTTGGCCGGGGGGGAATGATCGAGGACATCTCCAATCGCCTGCTGGGTGAGTTCGCCACTCGCCTGCAGAGCACCCTGGCCGAGGACGGTGAGGCTGAGGTCTCCAGCGGCGCCGCCGAGGTAGCGAGCGGAGGCGGTGAGGGTGCATCTAGAGCGTCCGCGGCCCCGGTGCCCAGCCTGCCTCCCGCCGTCGAAAGCGAGCCGGCCGAGGACCTTTCCCTGATGGTCTCGGCGCTGCTCAACCAGGCCAAGCGCAACGCCGCGCCGATCGCCGCACTGGTGTTCGGCTTCCTGCTCGCCCTGCGGGTGTTTCGCCGGCGGGAATGAGAGGCGCTGGGGAGGCGCCGGAGCCGGGAGCCGAAAGCCGAAAGCCGGGAGCCGGGAGCCAGGAGACGAGTGTCGCTAGGGGCCCAGCCCGTCGCGCCCGGCCGGCTCCTCGAAGCTGGCCGCGGGCCGCGCGGCCACAATCCCTGAAGGGTTGATCATCGGATGGGTCCGGTAGTAGTGGGCGCGAATCTCGTCGAAAGACACCGTCTCGGCCACGCCCGGCCACCGGTAGAGGTCACGCGCGTATGGCCACAGGCTGCGGTACTCGGTCAGCTTGCGGATCGAGCACTTGAAGTGGATCTGGTAGACGGCGTCGAAGCGCAGCAACGTCGTGAAAAGCCGCCAGTCGCTTTCCAACGGCTCGGCTCCGAACAAGAACCGGCGCTCGGACAGACGCAGGTCGAGCTGGTCGAGGGTCTGAAACAAGGTGGTGACTTCTCGCTCGTAGATCGCCTGGCGGCGGGAGAAGCCCGCGCGGTAGACGGCGTTGTTCACACCCTCATAGATCGTCGCGTTCAGCTCATCGATCTCAGCCCGGTGACTCGGGGGATACAGGTCCACGGGGTGGGTGGCCAGCGGCGCGAACACGGTCGAGAGCATGCGCAAGATGTCGGCCGACTCGTTGGAGACGATCGTGTTGTGCTCCTTGTCCCACAGGATGGGGACGCTAACGCGGGCCCGATAGTCAGGATCGGTGGCCGCGTAGGCCTCGGCCAGGAAGGCAAAGCCATTGACGTCGTCCTGGTAGGCGCCGCCGCTGAACTTCCATCCCCGCGAGTCGCGCAGTGGGTCGACGTAGGAGACGCCGATCGCCTCCTCCAAGCCCATTAGCCGCCGAGCGATCAAGGTGCGGTGCGCCCAGGGACAGGCTCGGGACGCGTACAGGTGGTAGCGGCCCGCCTCGGAGGCAAAGCCACCGGAGCCGTCGGCCGTGACCCAGTTGCGAAAGATGCTGTCCTGACGCTTGAAGGCGCCGTCCTCACCGCCTTCCCGGCCCAGGGAAAAAGTCTGTGTCTCGGTGCTCATCCCTCTGAGGCTAGCCACGGCCCGTTGCGGACCGGCGCGGGCCCATTGTGCCCGCCGCGTGTGCGCGGATCCGCGGGTCTAGCGGTGGCCCGAGTACACGCGCTGGAGCAGGCGCAGCATGGCCGGCGAGGTCACCTGGTTGCCCGGACAGCAGGTGGGCCCGTTGTGGGTGCTGATGCCGATCTCGATGTGCGGACCGGTGGAGATGCCCACGATTCCACAGCCGACTTCGGCGATTGGCTGCCCGGCCTGGACGACGGCACCGACCGAAACCAGCGCCGGCTGGGCGTGGCCGTAGTAGATGAAGCGACCGGCCAGCGGGCCGCCGGCCACGCGCAGCACGGGCGCCGAGGGCCCAAAGCCCGAGATTCCTACCTGGACGATTACGCCGTTGGTGACCGCCACCTCGACTGCGGCCGCCCCGCAGGCGCGCCCGTTGGTGGACATGTCGACGCCCTGGTCCGCGGACCACGTGCTGGGAGGCGCCACCACCGAAAGCGGCTGGATCGGGAACACGAAGCCCTGGCCTCCCCCCAGTGAGTTGAGCTCCTGGACGACCCTGAGCTCCCGCTTTACCTCGGCCAGGGAGACGGCGTGAGCGTTGGGGTCACCGACCGGGACGCCGGCGGCTGGAGCCACGCCGGCCTGGTCTCCCACCGTCGGCTCCACAGCTTGCGGGTGGGCCTGGGGAACAGAGGCGGTGGATCCGGCGCCGCTCGCCCCCGAACCGCCAGCCCCGGACTCGCTTGCGGACCCGGCGCCGGCTGAGCGCGACCCGCACGCGCAGAGCGCGAGGACGATCGTCGCCGCCACCGCGCACGTCGTAACAGACCGGACCATCGCGCTCAGGCGGCCGCCCGCAGCGTGGTCAGGGGAGGACGCTGAACCGCCTCGGCGCCCAGCGTGACCACCTCATCCTCACCCGAGAGGAGAAAGCTGCTGGGCAGCGGGCCGTTCAGCCGGCCCTCCTGCCGCAGGCGCGCGGCCACCGCGCTGAGGACGGCGAAGGCCATCGGACCCAGATCACGCAACGGCTGATGGGCGTTCTGACGCACATCCAGGTCGACCTGGGCGATCGCCTCCAAGCCAACCTGGCGGTAGGCGTCGAGGAGCAAAGCGATGTCGACTCCGTAGCCGGTCACGAAGGGCAGGCGCTCCAGCAGCTCACGCCGGGCGGCGATCTCCCCGGCCAGGGGCTGGCGCACGGCCGCCAGATCCGGATAGAAGAGGTTGAGGAGAGGACGCGCAGCGAGCTCGGTCACGCGGCCGCCCCCGTCGGGGGTCGTGTGACCTGCCAGCTTGAACGGGCGGCGATAGAAGCCCTTGACGAACGAGATCTCAGGTCGCGTGACCAGGGGCCCCAGGAGCCCGCGCACGAACCGCGCGTCAAATTCCTCGGTGTCGGCGTCGAGGAAGCAGACCAGCTCACCGGTGAGCACCGAGAGCGAGCGCCACATGGCGTCCCCCTTGCCCCGCACAGGGCCCAGCTGGGGCAACAGGCACTCCTGGTCATGGACCTCAACCCCCATTCGGCGAGCGATGTCCGGCGTGGCGTCGGAGGAGTGGTCGACGACCACGATCTGGTCGATCACGCCCAATTGCTCGAGCTCCAGCAGGGATTGCAGGATGGAAGCGATCGTGCTCGCCTCGTTGCGGGCGGGCAGGCAGACCGACACCGTGACCTCGCGCAAGGCCGCCAGCCGGGGCACCGCGAACTCGCCGTGCGCGAACGTGTGAGTGGCGGACCAGGAGCGAGCGCGGATCGACATCGCCGGGCAGAGGATGACAGCCGCGCGGGCCGGAGGGTCGCGCACGCCGCCCGCCGGGCATGCCGGAAACCCGCAGGCGATGCATGGAACGCGCCCACCCCGGCCTGTACGATCCCCGCGGTGAGAAGCAGGACGGTCGACTCACTGGTGGTTGCACGCAGGGGAAACGTGTCAGCCAAGCAGCCAGTTTCGTGCCCGGGGCTGAGGGGAAACCTCAGCCCCCGCAACGCGTGGTGGTGGGGTAGTGGCCCTCGTGCCCTACGTGGCTGACCAATCATGAAGCGGGTTCTGCACATCGCCGTCTACCGGCGCCTGCTGGCGGCCTTCGGCCTCAATGAGCTGGCCTGGTCGGTGGGCACCCTGGCCCTGGCCGTTCTGGTCTACCGGCACACCGGCAGCGCGCTCGGGGCGACCGGGTTCTTTCTCTGCTCGCAGTTTCTTCCCGCCCTGCTCACTCCGCTGCTCGTGTCGCGCATGGAGCAGCGGCCACCGCGCCGCGCTCTGCCCGTGCTGTATGCGATCGAGGCCGCGCTATTCGGGGTTCTGGCTGCGTTGACCTCACGCTTCTCTCTGGCCGCCGTGCTGGTCGTTGTGTTCCTGGACGGCGCGGTGGCCGTGGTAGCCCGCTCGCTGGTTCGGGCCTGCATCGTGGCCACCGTCCGTCCGCTGGACCTGTTGCCCGAAGCCAACGCGGTAGTCAGCCTGGTCTTCTCCGCCAGCTACATGGCGGGGCCGGCGATCGGCGGCGTGGTAGTGGCCGCCGGCGGAACGGTGGATGCGCTGCTCATCAACTGCGGTCTCTTTGCCGCGATCGCGCTCGTCCTGGTCACGGCGACCGGGATCCGGCGCCCGGCCGAGGAGCTCGAGCCGGGCAAGCGCAGGCTGCGCGGCGCGCTGTCCTACGTCCGCAACGATCCCGCGCTGCGGACCATGCTCTCCTTGCGGACGGCCCAGATGATCGTCTTCACAATCTCGATCCCGGTGGAGGTGGTGCTGGCGTCACACACACTGGGCGCCGGCGCAGGCGGCTACGGCGCCCTGATGTCGGGCTGGGGCGCGGGCGCCGTGCTCGGAAGCGCCGCCTTCGTACGGTGGCGCCGGCGTCCGGCCGGGATCCTCGTTGCCCTCAGTGGCCTGGCCATGGCGGTGGGCTTCGGGATCATGGCCGCCGCACCCACGATCGTCGTCGCCGTCATCGGGGCCGTATTTGGCGGACTCGGCAACGGCGCCGGGATGGTCGCGGGGACCAACCAGATCCAGGAGTACACGCCGGAGCGGTGGACGGCCGTGGTCACGGGTCTCAACGAGTCGATCTTCCAGGTCGGTCCCGGGCTCGGGATCCTGATCGGGGGCGGGCTGACCACGCTGGCTGGGCCTCGGATCGCATTGTCGGTCGGAGCCGCCGCGGGCCTGCTCTGGACGGTCGCCGCGTGGGTGCAGCTGCGTCCGGGGGTGCTCCCTGCGCCCCCACCACTCTCAGCAGCCCAGACCGCCGAGCCCGACGGGGCCGAGGGCCCACTGGTTCCCGTTGCTCTCGAGAGTCGCGAGACCCTTGCCTAGTGCCAGTCGCCGAGCGCCTGGCCTGCATCGACATCGGTTCCAATACCACCCGGCTTCTGGTCGCCGACCGTCGCGGACGGCGCCTGAGCTGGGTCCATCAGGAGCGGGTTTTCACCCGCATCGGGGCGGAGTTGCTCACCGGCGGTCGGCTGGGTCCGGAGAAGATCGCCGAGGTGGTGCAAGTCGTGGGCGGTCAACTGGCCAGCGCCCGTGCCCACGGCACGCGCACGGTACGTGCTGTGGCCACGGCGGCGATTCGCGGCGCCGCTGACGGTGATGCGCTGACCGCGGCCATCGCCGTCGCCACCGGGTTGGAGGTACTGGTGCTCTCCGGTGGCGAGGAGGCCCGCCTGGCCTTCGTGGGTGTGGCGGGAACCTTGCCCGAACCGGCGGACGGCGAGCTCGGGGTGGTCGACGTGGGCGGCGGATCTTCGGAGCTTGTGGTCGGGCGAGCCCCGGACCGGATCTCGTGGTGGGCCTCCCTACCCGTTGGCTCCGCGGCGCTGGCGGCGGCGGCCGCGGACTGCGACCCACCGTCGCCGGTGGCGCTGGAGCAGGCGCGGGCGCGGATCTCGGCTGAGCTGGCGGCGCTCACGGTGCCCCGTCCGCCCATGGCCGTGGCTGCCGGGGGAAGCGCGACCTCGCTCGGGAGGCTGGTCGGTCCGGTGCTGGACGGTGCAAGCCTGACCCGGGCGCTGGAGGTTCTCAGCACCACGCCGGCCGCCGCGGTGGCCCGCCGCTATGCCATCGACGAGCGCCGTGTGCGCCTGCTGCCCGCCGGACTGCTGATTCTCGAGGCAGCCGCGCGCGCGTTCGGAAGGCCCTTGGAGGTCGGCCGGGGAGGCGTCCGGGAAGGCGTGCTGCTAGAAGCCTGAGAGTCGATGAGCCTCGACCCGCCGCCTCCGCCGCCCCCCGCTCAGCCGCCGCTGCCCCCGCGCGAGGCCCTGGCCACGGTCCGTCTGCGCGTTCCCACCCGCGGCAACCGTCGTCTTGAGCGCTTGCTGGAGGCGGCTAACGCCGACACGCAGCTCAAGGCGTGGTGGCACGTGTCGGCGGTCAACGCCACCCGTCGGCTGGGCATGTCAGACCACAGCTGGGTGCACATCCAGATTGTGCTCAACATCGCTCTCAGGCTGGCTCGGTTGCTGTTTCGCCGCGGGGTGGTACCGAGCGTGGTCGCCGACTATGGGCTGACCGAGCGTGACGCCGAGGTG
>JALYZQ010000022.1 GCA_030948805.1 Actinomycetota bacterium
AAGATCCTCGCCGTCACGGTCGATCCGCGCCGGGACACGCCCTCCGCGGTGACGACCTTCCTGCGCGAACGGAGCGCCATCGGGCGGATGGATTACCTGCTGGGCTCGCGCAGGCAGCTGATGCGCACCTGGAAGGACTGGGGCGTGGCGGTGCGCAACGGCCGGCGGCAGACCACCGGCCACTCCTCGATCATCTACGGCGTCACGGCCCGCGGGCGGATCGCCGTCGTGTACCCGTCGAATGCCACCCCCAGGCAGATCATGCACGACGTACCGCTGCTGGCGGCCGGCTGAGCCGCCTCGGCCCGCCAAGCTCAGGCGGGCTCGTTCTCCAGCACGCGGATGTCGTGGGCCAAGCCCTCCGGGGTCAGCTGGTCGGCCGCGAAGCCGACCCGCTCCAGGCCCCGCTTGTCGATCAGGATCACGAACGTGGAGTGATCGACCCTGGGTGTCACTGGAGCGATCCCGTAGGCATGCCACACGCGACGCAGAGCGGCGGGAGGCCCGGAGACGAAGGCCAGCCGCCCCTTCATCTCGTGGCGGGTGAGGAAGGCACGACGCCGGGCCACGGTGTCCTGCGACGGCTGCACGCTGACGCCGACCGCCGGCACTCCGCGCCCGCCCCCGGGAAGCTCGTTGAGTGCACCCTTGATCTGCTCGACCATGAACGGGCATGCGTCACGGCACAGGGAATGGATGAAGGTCAGTACGACCACGTGTCCGCGGTAGCGCGCCAGGTGGACTCGCCGACCGGTCTGGTCAGAGAGCGTGAAGTCGTGGGCACGCAGGCCGGGCGGCATCGTCGGACCCTCGAACACCGAGCTGCGAGCCGCCGCCGACGGGTGGCCCGAGCCGCGGCTGTTGCGCAGCGCGACGAACACGATCGCCGCCACCAGCGCCACCAAGACGACCATCAGCACGCGCCGCAGCTTGACGCTTGCCAGCATGGTCCTGATTCAAGCATCCGCAATCTCATGACGAGCCTCCCGCAGGCTCTGGTCGCGCAGCTGCGCGAGACGGTCGCCGATGAGCGTGTGCTCGCCGCGATGGCGACGATGCCGCGTGACCGGTTCGTCAACGCCGAAGATGTCCAGCGGGCGTATGAGAACGTCGCCCTGCCCATCGACTGCGGTCAGACCATCTCCCAGCCCGTCGTCGTAGCCCGGATGCTCCAGCTGCTCGAGCTGGCCCCAGGCGACCAGGTCCTGGACGTCGGCACCGGCTCGGGCTACCACGCCGCGCTGCTCTCCAAGCTCGCCGGCCACGTGTGGACGATCGAGCGCCACCCGGGCCTCAGCGCCCGCGCCCGTCAGATCCTCGATCAGCTCGGCATCGCCAACGTGACCTGTGTGACCGGGGATGGATCCATGGGACTGCCCGCGCACGCGCCGTTTCAGGCCATCAACGTCGCCGCGGCCGCAGGCCCACGGCTACCCGAGGCGCTGGCTGAACAACTCGCTGACGGAGGCCGCCTGCTGGTCCCCCTGGGAGGCGAAGACCAGCACCTGTATCGCGTCCGCCGGATCGCCGCCCGCCTGGAAGGCGAGCGCTTTGAGCGGGTCAGGTTCGTGCCGTTGGTGTCAGATCGTCCAGACTGACCGGCTCGGCCCCGAGACGACGACCGATGACCTGGAGGGCCGCCGGGTTGCTCTCAATCAGTACGAACCGTCGCCCCAGCCCGCGGCACACGGCTCCCAGCGTCCCCGAGCCGGCGAACGGATCCAGGCACCAGCCGCCGGCTCGCGACGAGGCAGCGATCAGCCGGCGCAGGACGCCCTCGGGCTTCTGGGTGGGGTAGCCGGTCTTCTCGGCCCCGGATGTCGGCACGATGGTGTGAAACCAGACATCGGTGGGACGCTTGCCCCGCGCCGCCTTCTCGGGGCCGACCAGGCCGGGAGCCATGTAGGGCTCGCGGTCGACGGCGTCGGCATCGAAGTGGTGGCCGCCTGGAGTCCGCACGTAGGCCAGGATCGTGTCGTGCTTGGCCGGCCAGCGACGTCGCGGCTTGGCACCGTAGTCGTAGGCCCAGATGATCTCGTTCAGGAACGCCTCGCGACCGAAGATCTCATCCAGCAGCAGCTTGCAGTAGTGCGCCTCGCGGTAGTCGATGTGGAAGTAAAGGGTTCCGTGGGCAGCCAGCAGCTCTCGGGCTCGGGTCAACCTCGGCTCCAGAAAGCCGAGGTAGTCCGCGAACGAGTCCTCGTAGCTCAGCGACTCCAGCAGCGCAGACCGGTAGCGGCGCCCGCCGAAGCCGACCCGCCCGGCGTCCGGGTCGGCGGCCACGCTTAGCGTCTGGCGGGCCTGAGCTCGACCCGTGTTGAACGGGGGATCCATGTAGACGACGTCAAAGGCGGCTTCGGGCAGCCGGCCCAGCGCATCTGCGTTGTCTCCGGCCAAGAGCAGGTCCTCGTCGAGGGCAAACGGCTCACTAGCGGGGGCAATCGGCATGGCCAGGCAACGTATCGCGCGCCGCGGCCGCCCTGGTCCCGCGGCCCGAAGCTGCCATCGATCCGGTTCCGGTCAAGCAGCCGCTAGGATTTGGGTTGGTGGTCTCCCACGTCTACAGTCGCCTGCGCGCTTCTGCGCTGGCCGCCAAGGTGACCCGGTACGCGATCGGCTCGGTCGTGGCCCTGGTCACCAGCGTCATCGTCTTCGCCCTGCTCTACGTCACCCACGTGAGTACGACGGTCTGTTCCATCCTGGCCTTCCTGGCCGGCGCGCTGCCCAATTGGGTACTCAACCGTCGCTGGGCCTGGAAGGTGCGAGGCAAGGTCAACTTCTGGCGCGAGGTGTTCGCCTACGTGGTCATCTCGGTGCTTGTGCTGATCGCCTCCTCGGCGGCCACCGGCTGGATGCAGGACCGGGTCCAGGGCATCGCCCCCGGCCACGGCATTCGCGTGGTCCTGGTCACCGCCGCCTACGTGGCGGTGCAGGCGTTCTTCTTCGCGGCCAAGTTCGTGGTCTACGAGCGCTGGGTGTTCGCCGGGCGCTCGCGCCTGCGCGCCGCCGTCCGGTCCCGCCACCAGGTGTGGACCGCGGCCCGCGCGAACCGCACCCCGTAGCCGAAGTTCCCGCCCTTCTTGGTTTGAGTGGCATCCTGGCCACGATCGCGCATCGTGGTCGGGACCTCGGTCAGCGCAAAGCCGTGCAGGGCGGCGCTGATCATCAGCTCTGACGCCTGGTACTGAGGCTGCTCCAGCCCGACCGCCGCGGTCACCGCCGAGCGCATGGCCCGCAGGCCGCAGGCCGGGTCGGTTATGCGCTGACCGATGAGCAGGCTGATCAGGGCGCCGAACACGATGACCCCGGCGTGGCGCGTGGCGTCCGTGGTCAATTCGGTGCCCAGCCGGCGTGAGCCCGAGACGAAGTCGGCCCGGCCGCTGAGGATGGGCTCGATCAGCTGGGCGATCTCGTACGCCTCGTACTGGC
Organism: Actinomycetota bacterium; assembly: GCA_030948805.1. Classification (GTDB taxonomy): domain Bacteria; phylum Actinomycetota; class Thermoleophilia; order Solirubrobacterales; family Solirubrobacteraceae; genus Palsa-465. The sequence goes on from JALYZQ010000022.1 coordinate 3,430, forward strand.
CGTCGGCGTCGATGGTCACGATCACGTCGGCGCCGCGCGCCCGGGCCAGCCAGTAACCGAGGCGCAGAGCCGCGCCCTGGCCGCGATTGACGGGTACGTCGCACACCAGGGCACCGGCCTGGCCGGCGGCCTGCGCGGTGCTATCCCTGGCGCCGTCAACGACCACGATCACCTCCGTGGCCAGCTCCCCGACCGCAGCCGGGATCTCCGCGATCACTCCAGCCACCGTCGGCGCCTCGTTGTAGGCCGGGATCACGACGGCCACCGGCGCGCCCGCGCCGGCGGGGTTGGCGGACAGAAAATCCTGCACCGGACCGCGCTCGGCGGCGTCGAGACGGGCATACTCCTCGGCGGCGATCACGGGGTCAGGCTCGACGACGGTCACGATCGGGTTCCGCTGCTGGCCACCGGAGGCTGTACGTCGGCCATCGACCACTCCTCCCACACTCCAACCAGGCCATCGGCCAGCTCCGGATACTGGGGGGACCAGCCGGCGGCGTGAGCACGGCCGGGATCGACGATCACGGCCGGCATCTCCCCGGGCTTGGCTGCGACGTGGCGCACGGGCAGCTCGGCCCCGCTGACGTCCCGCACGGCGTCGACGACCTGATGGACCGAGAGCGAGCTTCCCGACCCGATGACCGTCGGCCCCGCCCAGGCTTCGCTGGTCAGGCCCAGGCGCATGGCCGCGACCACGTCGGACACGTGCACGTAGTCGCGCAGCTGGTTTCCGTCGCCGTAGATCTCAAACGTCGTCCCCAGGCGGATGGCTCGCATCAGGCGGGCCACGATGCTGTCCTTGGCCTGCATACCCGGACCGTAGACGTTGGTCAAGCGGATACAGGCGCAGCGCAAGCCAAACGACGCTGTATAGGCCGACATCAGCATCTCCCCCGCGGCCTTCGTTGAGCCGTAGGGGGTCAGCGGCTTCAGCGTGGCCGCCTCGGAGATCTTCGGCGAGTCCATCGGGCCGGTGACGGCATTGGTGGAGGCAAAGGCAAGTGAGCTCGCTCCGGCCTCGCGGCCGGCCTGGAGCAGCGCAGCCGTGCCGGCCACGTTCGTGCGATAGGTGAGCTCGGGATGCTCGAGGGAGCGCAGCACCGAGGTCACGGCAGCCAGGTGAACGATCGACTCAAAGCCTCCGTGGAAAGCGTGCTTGAGCACCTCGGGGTCGGCGATGTCCCCGATCACCACTTCGACCTTGGGATCGGGATGGGGCTGGAGATCGACGACCCGGATCTGGGCTCCGTCAGCGCTCAGCTCGGAGACCACGTGGCGACCGATGAAGCCCGACCCGCCAGTGACGAGGACCCGGCGGCCGGCCATAGAGTCTGAGTTCACTCCAATACCTTCTATCTACGATCGGATCCTCGGGCGGGCGGCGGGCCCGGCGGCGGCAACGGCTGAGGGTAGGGGATCAGGCCCGAACGTGCCGCGCCCCGGATTCGCTGCTAGTTTCGCGTCGCCGTGTCCGAGCCGATGTCTCACGCGCGCGGACCGCTGCACGGCGGCCCGGCCCGGCGATGGGCAGGTCGGGAGCGGGCGGTGCGGTGGACCCGCCACTGGCGCTGGCCGTTGGTCACCGTAGGCCTGGTGATCTTGGCCGCCGGGATCGTCCTCTGGGCCCCCGTGCGTCCGGGCTATGACCCGTACGGTTGGCTCGTCTGGGGTCATCTGACACTGCACGGCCAGCTCGAGACCGACGGAGCGCCGTCGTGGAAGCCGCTGCCCTTCCTGTTCACGCTGCCCTACGCGCTGCTGGGCCGTCACGCCCTCTACCTGTGGATGATCACTGCTTTCGCCATCTCGCTGGCCGGGGTGGTGTTTGCCTGGCGCCTGGCCTTCGGCCTTGTCCACGCCGAGCCCTCGCGGCGCTACGGCGCCTACGCCTCCGGCCTGACGGCGGGCCTGGCGCTGCTGCTGATCGAGCACTACCCGCACTCGATTCTCAGCGCCGAGTCCGACACCGTCGTCGTCGCCCTCTGCCTGGGCGCCGCGGACTGCATCCTGCACCGGCGCTATCGCTGGGCGTTCTGGGCCTGGTGGCTGGCCGCCCTGGGGCGACCGGAGGTGTGGGCACCGCTGGCGATCTACGTGGTGTGGGCGTGGCGCGCCGTCCCGCGTATGCGCGCCCCGATGATCGCCGGCCTGATCC
>JALYZQ010000255.1 GCA_030948805.1 Actinomycetota bacterium
GGGACATCATGTTCGGCAACCGGCGCCACTTCCGTGTCCTCCAAGCGTGCTCGGAGGAGGGGATCGCCTCGAACATCCTTGCCGACCGCCTGCGACGGCTCGTCTCAGCCGGGCTGCTCACGCGAGCGGACGGCGGTCGCTCGACGTCGCGTGACCGGCAGCCTCACCGAGGCGGCGATCGAACTGGTCCCGGTAACGGCCGCACTCGGCGAGTGGGGCCTGCGCCACCGGGCCACGACCCCTACGCTCCGCGTGCGAGCCGAACTACTGGCCGATGGCGGCCCCGCGCTCTGGGAGGACTTTCGTGGCCGAGCTGCGTACCGAGCACATCGGGGTCCCCCCGCCGCCGGGCGGTGGTCCGAGCGCGACCGAGCGCCTGGCCACCGCCTACGCCGAGGCCGTTGCCGCCACTATCTCGTGACGCTCAGCGCGGCTCCCGAACGCCCTCGAGTTCGCCAGCAGCGCCCCTCGAGGGCCTCTCCATTGCGCAATGGCGGCCGCCAGAGCCGTCGGTCATACATCTTGAGGTATGACGTTGTCGTAAGCCGAACCCCAACCGGGATGGTGGCCTCGGACAACCTGTGATCCACCGAGGCCCTGCGAGCGGGTGGTTTTCGAGGCCCGTGCGACGCCGCGTCCCGTGTGGGCCGTCCGGACAGACGCCCGGGACGGGGCGACAACCGGGACATCTCGTTGATGATTGCGATGGCCCGTGCGCACGTCCCGCGGGGACAGAAAAGCGGGTCTCTCGCCCACAGGCCGGGTTGCGTCCCCGGTCCTCGCCCGAGACCATGACCTGAAGCCCGCTTTCCCTTGGTCCAAAGGCAGCAGTCTGAACCTCGGCGGTCGGGCCGTTGTCCGCTGGGAGAAGGCCGAAGCCCGGCATCCTCAGAGGTCGGGACCGACGCGGACCTCGAGGGCAGGCACCCTGGCGTGCCTCGCGCGGTGGCGCCGTTCCGCGGCCAGCCACAACAACGCATCGAAGGGGAGGTGCCTGCCGGTCAGGCGGCGGCGTCGCGCGCGGAAGCCGATGCCGCGCGTCCGTGCGCGGCCAGGAGCGCGCTGCACGGCGGTCTGACGCCCCGTACGCCTGTCCCGGGACATATTGGGGACATTTCACAAAGCTGGCACGATCCCAGGCATAAAAGGCCCCCGCAATGCGGGGGCTTTCAAGCGCGCCCGGAGAGATTCGAACTCCCGACCTTCGGTTCCGTAGCGCGCCCGAGACCCTTCAGTTCCCGTATTTAGTGGGGTTTAGGAGTGGTCAAATGCCTGCTTTTTAGGGCGATTCTGAGCCAGAAGGTTGCCAGCGACCGTTGCCCGGAAGGACAGTTGCCCGACCGTTGCCCGGTCGCTGCGTCCGGCTGTAGAGTCCGTCGCGGAACTCCCTTTCGAGCCTCCACGACGACTCTCAGACCGATCGATCGAGCGCGGGGAAATGGCGACGCCGAATCCGACTACACGACCATTTGTGCGAGTTCGCGTCACCGGACCATTCTGGTACGGCAAGTGGTCGCGGAACGGCACGCCGGTGATCCGGTCGCTCGGTCGGCTCGGGTCACGTCGGAGGGAGACGGAGGGTGGCGCCGGCGCCGCGGACGGCCGCCAGACGGCGTCCTGACCGAGGCGAAGGCCGCGGCTCGAATGCTCGAGCTGGTGCGGGCTCACGACGGAGACCAGGAGCTGCTTGAGCGAGACGCCGGGGAGCGACGGCGGCGGGGTGTCACCTTCCGGGAGGTGGCAGCCGGGTACCCGCGCTGGCTCGAGCAGGTAAGAGGCGCCAAGCCCTCGACGATGCGCGATCACCGCTCCACCCTCGGAGAGCCCGGAGTCGCTCACCGGCGAGGGCGTGGCGTCACGCGCGGTCCGATCATGGCCGCGCTGGGCGACCTCCCCGCCCGGGAGATCACGACGCGACAGATCGAGGACGTGCTGGCCTCGATCGACGCGACCGGCGCGGCGCCTCGGACGGTCAATAAGGCCAGGGAGGTGATGTCGGCCGCCTTCAACTACGGCATGCGTCCGAGCGCGTTCGGGCTGCCCGCCAATCCCGTCACTTACGCCGACCGTCGCGCGGAGCCGCAGGCCCCGACATTGGCGTTCTTCTCCCCCGAGCAGATCGAGGCGCTGGCCCGCGCATTGGCCGACGGCGTCCACCGCGGACCACGCACCCGTGCGGTCTTCCCGGGTGAGGCGGCGGCGCGGGCCGACGAGGATGCGCAAGATGCCGAGCTGGTGCGGATCGCGGCCTACGCGGGGCTTCGCCAAGGCGAGCTGATGGCGCTGCGCTGGCGCGACATCGACTTCGTTGCACGCAAGCTTGTCGTCAGCCGCGCCGTATCAGCAGACGTCGAAGTCGCATCGACCAAGAGCCGTCGAGCCCGCGAGGTTCCGCTCCCAGACCAGGCCGCCAGAGCGCTTGATCGTCTCAGTCGGCGAGAGGATTTCACCGGGCGGGACGACTACGTGTTCGCGAACCGCCTGGGCCGGCGGCTCGACCCGTCCGCGGTCCGACATCGATACGGGCGCGCGCGTGATGCGGCGGGTCTCGAGCCACTGCGCTTCCACGACCTCCGTCACACCTACGGCTCGCTGCTCGTTGCCGGCGGCATCGACCTGGCGAGCGTGAAGGCGGCGATGGGTCACGCGAGGATCTCAACCACCGAGCGTTACCTGCACGCCCGGCCGGCGACCGAGCTGGCGGACCGGTTCACCGCGGCGTTTGCAGGCGCAGGCTCGCCGACGGCTCCGGCTGAGGTCGTGTGACGGATCCTCAGGTCCGCCGAACGACCGATCCCGATGGCCGGGAGGTGGTCTTCGACCTAGGATCGCATCTCCACCTCGCACAGGGCCGACGCGCCTGGCTGCTGGACGATCTCGATGCCGTGCTGGCGACCGTGACTAGACCGGACCACCGCGACTTCGATCCACGGCCCGGGCGCGAGCGGTTCTACCGACAGAACGTGCTTCAGCCCGGGCGTTGGCTAAGAGTGGTCGTAGACTTCAGTGACGTTCCTGCTTGGATCGTCACCGTGCTCGTCCAGGACAACGACCCGCAGTCAACCCAACGATGACTCTGACCATCGCCGGCATCGACTTCCAGCGCCATGACTACGACGCCGCCGCCGACGTCCTCTACCTGAGCGTCGAGGATTACTCGGGACCGCCGGCAACGGCTTACGCGAGCCCCGAGGGGCACGGCGTCGAATATGACGAGACCGGTCGTGTCGTGGCGATGACCCTGGTCAACGTCCGCTGGCTGCTCGAGCGTGAGGGAGAGCTGACGATCACGTGGCCGGCCGGCCATGTCGATGCAGACCAGCTGGCCGGCGTGCTCCCCTCCGCCGTTTAGTGCGACCGCCGCTCATTTGTCGCCGGACATCTTGGGACATCTTTCGAGCGATGCGAAATAGGCTGGAAATCCAATGGTGCAGCCTGAGGCGGTCGGCGTTCGTCGGCGCCGTTCTTGCCTAGGGGACGTCTTCGGACATCTTGAGCAGCACTCGAGTGCGTAGAGTGTGACTCTGTTGTCGGGAGGGAGCGAGGTGGCGCGATTCGGGCTGTTCGATCCGGGGCAACGGCGGGGCGGAAGCGGTGGCCGTCTGAATAGAAGCGTCCTTTGGGGACGACGCAGAAGTCGGCAACGGGTCTTGTCTGGATCGACGATTGCGGCATCCAATTCGTCGTGCGCGAGGACCAATCATCGAACACGGATGTGAGATCGGCGCCTGGTTTTCCGCGCACGTGATCCTTGCGGTTCGGCTCGGCGCCCGGTCCCGCGCCGGCTAACGCCCGCCGCGCGCGCAGTCCCCGCCGCGCACGGATGCGCGGCCTCAATCCGTGCGCGACTAACGCCAGTCGCCTCCAGCTGGCCAGCGCCCCTTCGATGCTCTGCTGTTCGCGGTGGCGAGACGTCTCGCGTCGACTGCCCCTGCAGCCTGTTGGCTGTGAAGCAGGAGGGCGGCGGTGAAGTCCGGGCCCGGCCGCGACGCTCGCTACTGGGCCATCCCGAGCGTCCGGATCTGACCGCGCCGGCGCATGCCTTCCCTTGGTAGGGAGCGTCCCACTCTCAGCGGCCCAGATGGGGAAGCAGTCGTGCGGGACCTCGCGGCGGCGTGATGGCCTAGAGCGCCTCGTCGCCGATCCGATCGTCCCGGCCCCGAGCGTTGGATGATTGCTTTAGCGGTATGCGATCGTCGCGTTGGGCGGATTTCGCAGAACCGGTAGTCGAGCTTCGGAGGTCACCCCAACCCGCCGGTATCGATTGCCAGGACTCGATTGCGATCGTGGCGATCGAAGCGCAGAGCGTTTTCAGAAGCGATTCAAGCTCCGCCTCCGCTTCGCCAGCAAGGCGGTCCAATTAGGTCCGAGACCGACGCGGCTATCCGCGTCGCACAACGTTCACGATGGATGTCAGCGTGTCGGGGAACCCCGGCGGCGGGTTGAGTTGGTGGATCGTCAGCGTGTGCAGGCCAACGGGCAGCGAGCGCAGGACCAC
>JALYZQ010000007.1 GCA_030948805.1 Actinomycetota bacterium
CGCAGCACCTTGCGCTCGATGCTGGGATCGGTATCCAGGACCGCTTGGAACGCCTGATCGCTGACCACGAAGAAACGCAGCGGCGTCGCCGCGGTGACGGTCGCGGTGCGGACAACGCGCTCGAGCACCGCGACCTCGCCGAAGAACTCGCCGTCCCGGATCCTCGCCAGGGATTTGCCTCCGCGCGTGACGGTGGCCTCACCCTCGATGATCAGGAAGAACTCCCGTCCCCGCTTGCCCTCCTCGCAGAGGACGGTGCCGGCCGCCACATCGAGGTCGTCAGTCAGCCGCGCCAGTTGGGCCAGCTGCTTACGCGACAGGCCCTCGAACAGGGGTGATTCTTTGAGCGCGGCGATTTTCATGTTCTGGCTGAACCGCGCCACGGGGAGGAACCTTACTGCGGTGTCGACCTAGAATTCGCGTCGATGTCAGAAATCTGGGACAGCGTCGCGCCGGGGTGGGAGGCCAATGCGCCGTTTGTCGACGGCCAGCTCGCCGAAGCGACCAGTGCGATGCTCGATCTGGCCCACGTCGAGGAGGGCGAGGAGGTGCTGGAGTTAGGCGCCGGACCGGGCGGCGCGGGTCTGGCCGCCGCCGAGCGAGTCGGGCCAAGCGGCAGCGTCGTCCTGTCAGACGTCTCCGCGGAGATGATGGCCGTCGCGGATCGCCGTCCACGCGGCGGCGCGAGCGTGAGTACCGCGGTCCTTGATCAGTCCGCGATCGACTTCCCTGACCGCTCCTTCGATGTGGTGTGCTCTCGCCATGTCCTGATGTTCGCCGAGGATCCGCGGGCCGCGGTCAGGGAGGCGGTTCGGGTCCTGCGACCCGGCGGAAGATATGTGACGATGACCTGGGATCGCCGAGCGTGCAACCCATGGCTGGGCTTGGTGCTGGACGCCGTGGGCGAGCAGTTCGGCGTCCCGTTCCCGCCCCCTGGCGTCCGAGGCCCGTTCTCGCTCGATGACCTCGACGGGCTCGATTCGGTTCTGCGTGGCGGCGGCCTGGATGCGGTAAGCGCGCGACAGATGGCTAGCCCCATGCGGGCCGGCTCGCTGACGGAGTGGTGGAACCGGGTGCCTCAGCTCGCGGGCCCGCTGGCCATGGCGCTGGCCGGGATGGAGGCCGAGGTGCGCGAGGCGATCGCCGAGCGGGCCATGCGCGCCGGCGCGCGCACCGCCGCCCAGGACGGCGACGCGATCGTGTTCGATGGCTCAGTCCTGATCGGGAGTGGCGTCAAGCCGCGGACCGGCTGACCGGCGCCGGGGGCTGGGGGGCGGGTCAGTAGCCTCCGTGACCGTGGCCGCATCCCGCCAGGGCCAGGACGACGACGATGCCGAAGGTCATCGTCAGGAGCAGGCCTTGGACGCGCCAATGGCGGTGGGTGAGCCGGGACATCGCTGTCACCTCTCTGGGTTGCCGGTAGCAGGACACTTCCCCATACGACGTCTGCGCATCGTGGGTTCTTCCCCGATCCGGGAAGTAAGCGGCTCCGGCCGGCGTCCTCCGGGGAGAGAAGTCAACACCGCCGTGAGGACCACGAAGCGCTCCGCTGACCCGGCGCGACGAGGACGAGGATGAACGCGATGGGAACCCTGCTGTATCGACGCATGCGCCTGGCTTCGGCGTTGGGCGGGCTGACGGCCGCGCTCGCCGTGACCGGCTGCGGTGGCGCGTCGAGCACGACCACGGCGAGCCATGCCGCCGCCGCGGTTATCAAGACGACCGCGACCCCGCCGCCCCCGGCGCCGCATCTGAGGATCCTCTCGCCACGGTCCGGAGCGCGGACCGGCCAGACCGTGACCGTGCATGTGGTCCTCGTCGGGGCTCCATCGGCCGGTTCCACTTTGTTCCGCTACGTCCTCGATGGTGGCCCGCCCAGACGAGGATCACCTCGGCGAACGTTCCGCGACCTCGCGCCCGGGCGCCATCACCTCGTGGTGATGCTGGCCGCCGACGCTTCGGTGCGAGGCAGTCGGAGCTTCGTCGTGCGCGCTCCAGCGGCGGCGCCCAGTCCTGCCCCGGCTCCGGCCCAGATGCCGCCGAGCACCCCCGCGC
>JALYZQ010000002.1 GCA_030948805.1 Actinomycetota bacterium
CGTGTCGACGCCTACCCACATGAGCTCTCGGGCGGGATGCGTCAGCGTGTGATGATCGCGATGGCGCTCTCGTGCGACCCGAGCATCCTGATCGCCGACGAGCCCACCACCGCGCTTGACGTGACGATCCAGGCTCAGATTCTCGAGCGCATCAAAGACCTTCGCGATCGCACCAACACCGCGGTCATAATCGTGACTCACGACCTCGGGGTGGTGGCCGACATCGCCGATCGCATTGTCGTGATGTACGCCGGGCGGATCGTCGAGCAGGGAACCGTCGATGAGATCTTCTACGACCCCCAGCATCCCTACACCTGGGGTCTGCTCGGCTCGATCACGCGCCTGGACCGCGAGCGCCCACGCCGTCTGCCTTCGGTTCCCGGTGCACCGCCATCCCTGATCGATCCGCCGCAGGGCTGTCACTTCCGTCCCCGCTGCCGCCACGAATTTGATCGCTGCCAGGAGGTGCCCGGGCTCGAAGCTCGCCTCCCGCAGGCGCCCGGACACCTCGATCGCTGTTGGCTGCCGGTCGAGGACAAGCGCGAGCGCCGGGAGGTATCCCCGGGCCAGATAGGCCTCACCCCGCTGGAGGAGGCAGCAGCCGCCGGATGACTGAGGTCGCCGACAGCTCGAATGAGCCCGCTGACGGGACGCTGGTTTCGGTCGATCACCTCAAGCTCTACTTCCCGATCCGGCAGGGGATCGTCTTCCAGCGTGAGGTAGCGCGCGTGCATGCGGTGGACGACGTCACGCTGCGACTGCGGAAAGGACAGACGCTCGGTCTGGTGGGCGAGTCGGGCTGTGGCAAGACCACGCTCGCGCGCTGCATCGTGCGGCTGCTGGACCCGAGCGACGGCTCGATCGAGTTCGAGGGCCGTGACATCACGCACGCCAGCAGCCGCGATCTGCGAGGGCTGCGCGCGGACATGCAGATCGTCTTCCAGGACCCTTACGCGTCACTGAACCCGCGCAAGCGCGTCGGTCAGATCGTCGGTACGCCGTTGGCTCTCCACGGCACACCCAAGGAGGAGATCGCGGGCCGGGTGGGCGATCTCCTGGCCCGTGTCGGGCTCTCACCTGAGCACGTCAACCGCTTCCCGCACGAGTTCTCCGGTGGCCAGCGCCAGCGCGTCGGTATCGCCCGGGCGCTCGCGCTGGAGCCACGCTTGATCGTGCTGGACGAGCCCGTGTCGGCACTCGACGTGTCGATCCAGGCCCAGATCGTCAACCTGCTCGACGACCTCCAGGACGACTTCGGCCTCACCTACCTGTTCGTCGCCCACGACCTGAGTGTCGTGCGCCACATCTCGGACTGGATCGCCGTCATGTACCTCGGCAAAATCATGGAGCTGGCCCCCGCCGAGGAGCTCTACGCAAAGCCGATCCATCCCTACACGAGCGCCCTGCTCGGGGCGATCCCGATCCCGGATCCAAGACTGAACCGCCAACGTCAGCGAGTCACGCTCGAGGGCGAGCCGCCCAGCCCGATCCATCCGCCCCCGGCCTGCCGGTTTCATCCCCGCTGTCCCCACGCGACCGACATCTGCCGGGAGGTCGAACCGCCGCTCACCGAGTACGCCGGTGGTCACCTGGCTGCCTGCCACCATCCCCAGAGCGTGGCGGAGAGCGAGATCTCCAACGCCACGCGCTCCTCGCTCTCGCCCCTCAGCGCCGGAGACGCGATGCCAAGCGGGGTGACAGAGCCCGCTCGTGGCTGAGCCACTGGCGGTGCTGTTGCTGCCCCGCCGGCTGGAGGAGTTCGAGCTCGCCGCGCACGCGCGTGACCTGCTGCAGATCCCGCGCGCGGTCGCCCTCGAGCCCCCTCGCGTCGCCACCCTCGGGTTTCTCGCCGATGTGGTCGCCACACGTAACGCCAGGCGTCTGCGCTTTCCCGGCAAACCACGTGTGATCGTGCTCTACGACCCGCGGCAATACCCGCTCGCCCGGGCGCTCGGCTCCCGCTATCAGGAGGCAGAGCTGTGGTATGCGCGGCCCGACCGGAGCGCCGTGCAGGCCAGCGGCGAGCGCCGGCTCGGAGAGCTGCTCGCCTTCGACGAACGGGCGGCCGAGCGCGCGAGCGGTGTGCTGGTGGCCACTGCGGGGGCGGACCCGCGCCTGGAGAATGAGCCGCTGCGCCGCCGCCTGCGCGAGCTCGAGGTGATCAGCTCCCGGGCCTTCGTGCCCGGCGCGCGCATCCATTACGGGTAAGGGACCACCTCGCGCCGGTAAGGGGTGGGCGCTCCAAAGTCGCTGCTTTCTCCCGATGTGGCGTCCCCGCTCTCAGTCCATCCTGGGGACACGATGCCAGCGAGCCAAGGAGCGCGAGATGAACCCCCAGTTGAGTGCCATCATTGCCGCAAGTAGAGTCGAGGAGCTTCGCCGCAGCGCCGCTGCATCAAGACGCAGCTCAGGTCTCCGGCCTCGACGCGCGGCCGTCTCAGCCGTCCGGCGATACTTCGGTCGTGCGAACCAGGCTGACCAGCAGTCACCTTGTCGGTCGGGTGGGCGAGCTTTCAGAGCTCGAGCTCGCCGTCTCAGAGGCGGCCTGCGGACGTCCCGTCCTCGTCCTGCTCGGCGGTGACTCCGGCGTCGGCAAGACCCGGCTGGTCGGTGAGCTCGCGGCCCGGCTGGAGGCAGATCCGGAGACAGAGACGGTCGTGCTGCGCGGGGGAGGTGTCGAGCAGGTCGACGGGGAGCTGCCCTATGCGCCATTGCTGAGCGCGCTGCGACCTCTGGTCCGCTCCGGGCACCCGGCCCTGGACGCCGTTACGGGAGGCAGCCGTGCCCAGCTCGCGGCGATCCTTCCCGGTCTGGACGACGACCGCCGGCCGGAGCCCCGCTCAGATCCGACCGGGCAGCTGCGTCTGTTCGAGGCCCTGCTGGAGCTTCTGGACGTGCTTGGCGAGTCGACGCCGGTGGTGCTGGTCCTCGAAGACGTCCACTGGGCCGATCGCTCGACGCGAAACTTCATCGCCTTTTTGGCCCGGAGCCTGCGCCAGGAACGTCTGGTGCTGGCCCTCACCTACCGCACCGACGAGCTGCACCGCCGCCACCCCTTGCGTCCGCTGCTGGCCGAGTTGGATCGGCTTGGAGGTACGCGCCGCATTGACCTCGCGCCCTTTGACCGCGAAGAGCTCAGCGAGGCGCTGGCCGACATTCTCGGCGGTCCGGCCGAGCCGGCGCTCGTCGAACGGCTCTTTCAGCGCGGCGAAGGCAATCCGCTCTACACCGAGGAGCTGCTCGTAGCCAGCCTGGACGGTCGCGGCCCGGCGCCGCAGAGCTTGCGCGACGCTTTTCTGGCCCGGATCGAGCGCCTCTCTGACCCGGCCCAGCGGGTGGCCCGCGTGGTGGCTGTGGGCCGTGCCCTCCCTGAGCCGACGATCGCGGCCGTAGCCGGCATGGAGCGCGTCCACGTTCAGGACGCGCTGCGCGAAGCGCTGGCCGAGCAGGTGCTGATCACCGACGTAGACGAGCGCTTCTGCTTCCGTCACGCTCTGCTGCGCGAGGCCCTGCACGACGATCTGCTGCCCGGGGAGCGCGGGGAGCTGCACCTGGCGCTGGCCCGAGCCCTGGAGGTCGAGCTCGGCGACGGTGAGCAGTTGCCGCTGATCACCTCGGTGGCCGGCCACTATGCGGCGGCCGGTGATCAGCCGGCGGCCCTGCGCAGCATGGTCAGCGCCGCAGCGGCCGCCGACCGGGCGATGGCTCACGCCGAGGCGGCACAGCTCTCAGAGCGGGCCCTGGAGCTGTGGCCACGGCTGGCCGAGCCCGAAGCTCTGGTCGGGTGCGACCACGTCGATCTGCTCTACCGGGCGTCCTGCAGTCACTGGTACTCCGGTGAGCGTTCCCGGGCCGAGATCCTGCTCCGCCAGGCGCTGGGCGAGCTCGACGATCAGCGTGACCCGGCCCGCTACGCCGCGATGCTGGCTCGCCTGGCCCGCATGCTGTGGGCGCTGAATCGTGGCGGTGAGGCGGTGGAGACCGGCGAGCGGGCGCTGGCTCTGCTCCCCGCCGAGGACGCCCTGGGCGTGCGGCCGGCGCTGATGGCCTGGCTGGCCCGGACCAAGTTCCTGCGCGGACGTTTTCGCCAGGCGGCGTCCGATGGTGAGGTGGCTCTGGACGCGGCGGTCCGGGCTGGCGATGTCCTGGCCCAGACCGAGCTGCTCAACACCCTGGGGATGGTCAGGGTCGCCCTGGGCCGCGTGGAGGAGGGAGTGACCAACCTGCGCCGCGCCATAGAGCTCGCCTCCGAGCACGAGGACATCGACAGCATGATCACGGCCTACTCGAATCTGGCCGACATGTTCAACGTGCGGGGGCGGACCGAGGAGGCGCTGGCTACCGCCCAGGAGGGGATGGCCGCCACCCCGCGGCGGCTCGTGGTCAGTCATGACTGGCTCACGCTGACCGTCTCTGAGATGGCCTTCAGCGCCGGGGACTGGGGCATGGCCGAGGCGCATCTGGACAGCCCGCCCTCACGGCTGGCCGGGGTGGTGCTCATCGTTCGGCATCTGCGCGAGGCAGAGCTGGCCCTGGGGCTCGGGGACCAGCCGCGTGCCTCGGAGTCCTTGAACGCGGCCGAGCCCCTGGTCGCCGTCTCCAGCGAGCCGCAGTGGATAGGGCTCTACGGCGCGCTCAGGGGAGAGCTGCTGCGCCGGGGCCGGGACCTCGACGGCGCCCGGCGCGCGGTCGAGGGCGCCCTGGACCGCCTGGAGCTCTGCACCGACGACGTGATTCGGATTGCCCAGGTGACCGCGGTCGGGGTGCGCGTGGAGGCCGACCGCGCCCAGCGAGCCCGCGATCTGCGCGAGCGCGGCGGGGTGCGCGATGCCCTGGCTCGCGTGCGCATCCATGTTCAGCGCCTCGAGGCGGCGGCCCAGGAGGGGGGACCGGTGGAGCGTGCACACTTGAGCGAAGCCCGCGCCGATATGGTCCGGGCGCGCGGCCGCTCCGGCGCCCCGGAGTGGACCACGGCCGCCGGCGCCTGGCAGTGCGTTCAGCGGCCGTACCCCACCGCGGTCGCCCGGTGGCGTGAGGCCGAGGCGCTGGTGGCCGCCGATGAGCGCGGGGCCGCAGCGGACGCGGCCCGGGAAGCCCTGTCGGCCGCCGTGCAGCTCGGCTCGCGCTGGCTGCTCGAGGAGATCCGGGGGCTGGCTGAGCGAGCCCGGCTGGACATCCGCTCACCGGCAGATCCGGAGCCACCGACCCCGGTGGCCGCCGATCCCTTCGGCCTCACGCCACGGGAGTGCCAAGTCCTGACCTTGTTGGCTGAGGGGGCCACCAACCGTCAGATCGGTGCCGCGCTGTTCATGGCCGAGAAGACGGCCAGCGTCCACGTATCGCGGATCCTGGCCAAGCTGGGAGTCCAGCGACGGACCGAGGCCGCGGCCGTGGCCCACCGTCAGCACCTGGCGTAGGCTGAGCGCTGTGCGCACGCCGGCGGAATGGGAGCCCCACGAACGGACGCTGATGGGCTGGCCCTGCCGCCAGGAGCTGTGGGGGGAGACGCTGGCCCAAGCTCGCCGTGACTACGCCGCGGTGGCCAATGCCGTCGCCGCCTTTGAGCCCGTGACGATGATCGCCAACCCCGGGGCTGATGCCGCCTCGGCTCGGGCGGCCTGCGCCGCTGCCGTCGACGTGGTCGAGCTCGACCTCGACGACTCCTGGCTGCGCGATTGCGGGCCGATCTACACCTACGGCCAAGGCGGCGCCCGGGTCGCCGTGCATTTCGCCTTCAACGCGTGGGGGGAGAAGTTCGTGCCCTACGACCATGACGCGGCCGTCGGCCGGCTGATCGCCGAGCGGCTGGGAGACGAGGTGCGCAGCACCGACCTCGTGCTGGAAGGCGGCTCGGTCCTCACCGATGGTCGTGGGACGCTGCTGACCACCGAGCAGTGCCTGCTCAATCCCAACCGCAACCCTTCTCGTTCCCGCGAGGAGATCGAGGCCGAGCTGGCGAATTGCCTCGGCGTGCTGAGGTTCGTGTGGCTGGGGCAGGGGTTGGTCGAGGACCGGGACACCGACGGCCATGTGGACCTGATCGCGGCCTTCATCGCCCCCGATCACGTCCTGCTGCAGACCGTGCCTGAATCGAACCCCAACTTCGAAGGCTGTCAGGAGAACCGCGAGCGCTTGGACGCGGCCGGGTTCAAGGTCACCGAGCTGCCCCTCCTCGCCTATACGGAGGTGGTGGGGGAGCCCGTGGCGGCCAGCTATCTGAACTTCTACATCTGCAATGGTGGCGTGATCGTGCCCGTGAGCGGAGCGGACAGCGACGGCCAGGCGCTGGGCATAATCAGCTCGGCCTATCCCGACCGAGAGGTGGTCGCCGTGCCGGGGGCGGTCCTGGCCTATGGAGGCGGGGGACCGCACTGCATCACCCAGCAGGTGCCGGTGCGCAATGCCTGAGCCCCCCCTTCTGCGCACAGCGACGGCGCCGCCCTCGCCGGCGCGCACGCGGCCGCCCGAGCGCGAGCCTCTGCGCGTCGGCCTGGTCCAGGAGCGCTGGCACACCGACCCCGCTGAGCACGGCGCGGCGCTGGCCCGCGGGATCGAGATGGCCGCCGGGGCAGGGGCCCAGATCGTCTGCCTTCAGGAGCTGACCCTGTCGCCGTACTTCGCCGTCACCCCGGACGGGCCCCAGGCCGCCGGCGCCGAGCCCGAGGATCTGGAGACCGGAGCCACGGTCAGCTTTGCCCGTGAGGCGGCGGCGCGGGCTGGTGTCTACGTGCATGCCTCGCTCTTCGAACGCGCCGATGGCCCCGATGGACCCGATGGGCTGGGCTACAACACGGCCGTGGTGTTGGCCCCCGATGGAGCACTCGTCACCCGGACGCGAAAGCTCCACATTCCGATCACGGCCGGCTACTACGAGGACCGCTACTTCCGCCCCGGCCCTGCAACCGGTGACCCGTTTCCCCTGACCACGCTTCTGACCGCTGCGGGCGCCGTCCAGCTGGGGTGCCCCACGTGCTGGGACCAGTGGTTTCCGGAGCTGGCCCGGGCCTACTCACTGGAGGGCGCCGAGGTGCTCGTGTATCCGACGGCGATCGGGTCTGAGCCCGACCATCCTGAGTTCGACACCCAGCCGCTGTGGCAGCAGGTGATAGTGGCGGCCGGAATCGCCAACGGCACCTTCATGGTGGCGGTGAACCGGACCGGCGCTGAGCCACCGCTGACCTTCTACGGCTCGAGCTTCATCTCTGATCCCTACGGTCGCGTGCTGGTCCAGGCCCCGCGTGACCAGCCCGCCGTCCTGGTCGCCGAGCTCGACCTCGATCAGCGCCGTGACTGGCTGGAGCTGTTTCCGTTCCTGCGCACTCGCCGTCCGGATGCCTACGGTGCCCTCACGGCGCCGTCAGCGTCGAGCTAGCGCCTGTGCAGTCACCTGACCCCGGGCGCGGTCGCCTGACCTCGGGCGCGGCCGCCTGACCCTTGGGCGCGGCCGCGGTTTAGGATGGCGGTCATGGCCAGTGAGGGGCGGCAGGTATGCGTGATCGGCGCGGGGGTCAGCGGCCTGACGGCCGGCAAGGCGCTGGGGGACTGGGGCGTGCCCTACACGTGCTTTGAGGCCAGCGACGACGTGGGCGGCAACTGGTACTTCCGCAATCCCAACGGCCGCTCCTCGGCCTACCGATCACTGCACATCGACACGTCCAAGAAGGCGATCAGCTTCAGCGACTTCCCGCTCGACGAGCGCTACCCCGACTTCCCGCACCACACCGAGATCCACCGCTTCCTGCGCGAGTACACAGATCGCTTCGCGCTCCGCGACCGGATCCGCTTCCAGACCACCGTGGAGCGGGTCGAGCGCCGTCCCCAGGGGGGATGGACAGTCCGCACGGGCGATGGCCAGACGCACGAGTTCGCGGCGCTGCTGGTCTGCAACGGCCACCACTGGGATCCGGCCCTGCCGGAGTTCCCGGGCCATTTCGACGGCGAGACGATCCATTCGCATCACTACATCGACCCCGCTGAGCCGCTTGACCTGCACGGCAAGCGGGTGGTCGTGGTCGGGATCGGCAACAGCGGCGTGGACATCGTGTCCGAGCTGTCGCGCAAGGGCGTGGCCGAGCGCGTCGTCATCTCGACGCGCAGCGGAGCCTGGGTGATTCCCAAGTACGCCTTCGGCCAGCCGTCAGACCAGGTGTTCAAGACGATTCCCTGGCTATCGCTCAAGCTGCAGCGAAACCTCGCCCAGCTCCTGCCTCGCATCGTCTCCGGGCGCATGGAGAGCTACGGACTGCCCACGCCCAACCACCGCTTCCTGGAAGCCCACCCAACCGTCTCCAGCGAGCTTTTGCTGCGCCTGGGCTCCGGGGACGCGGTGGCCAAGCCCGATGTCGCCGAGCTGCTGGGCGATCGGGTCCGCTTTACCGACGGCACGGTCGAGCAGGCCGACGCAATTGTCTATGCCACCGGCTACCGGATCACGTTTCCGTTCTTCGACCCCGGCTTCATCTCCGCTCCCGGCAACGTACTCGCGCTCTACAAGCGGATGTTCAAGCCCGGCATCGATGACCTGGCCTTCATCGGCTTCGGACAGGCAATCCCCACGATATTCCCCTTCGCCGAGTCCCAAGCCAAGCTGGCCGCCCGCTGGCTGGCCCGAGACTGGGCTCCGCCTCCAGTGGCCGAGATGGAGGCCGAGATCGAGCGTGACGTGCGTCGCCATGGGGCGTGGACGGATCGCCCGCGCCACACGATGGAGCTCGACTACTACATCTACGAGTACGACTTGCGAAAGCGGGTCATTCCCCAGGGCCGCCAGCGCGCTCGCGCCGTGGCCTGATCCGCTCAGCGACCCGTCCCGCCACGTGCTCAGGATGCTCGTCCCCGCTCGGCGCCGCTGGCCGTGGGCTGGGCGTAGTACAGGGCCACCGCTGCGCAGATACCCAGCGTGACGTAGGGGGAGACGAAGGCCAGTGCGGTGGCCACGGCGTAGGGCACCAGGCCAATCAGCGAGGAAGCCAGGATCCGCCGACGCTGCTCCAGAGAGAGCGCCCCGGTGATCATGTGCGCCCGGTGGAGGAGGATCAGCCGGTTCAGGGCGGAGAAGGCGAGTGACATGACCAGCAGCGAGCCGCTGTAGATGGCCGCCGCCACCGCCTGTCCGGATGATTGGCGCAGGTAGGTGGCCATCAGATTGGTCGCGAAGGGCAGGACCCCGATGGTCATCAACAGGAGAAGGTTGAGAATCTTGATCTGGTGGTCTGAGTCCTCTAGTCGACTGATCATCGCGTGGTGATTGATCCAGATGATCCCGATGGTCAAGAACGAGGTCACATAGGCGGCGTAGGCGGGCCACCGCCGGCCCAGCTCGGAGATCAGGCTGTGGTGGGCATCCGGGGTGGGCACGGTGATACCCAGCACCAGCAGAGTGATCGCCACGGCCATCACTCCGTCTGAGAAGGACTCCATCCGGCTGGTACCCATGGGCCAGCCTTCGCCAGCCGGTGCCTCGATCCTGTCTGTCCTGTGCGCACACCTCCATCCCGACGGCCGGGTGTGCGCCAGAAGCCGGGCAAATGCGGTGCTGCGCGCACACCTCGCCTCGGTCCTCGGGGTGTGCGCCGATCAGCGGGTGCGCGCCCCGGGGCCAGGCCGGTGGGAACTCGCTACGGGGTCGTGGACTGCGTGGACTGGCCCCCGCCGGTGGTGCTCGAGGAGGCAGGGTGGTTCACGGTGGGAAGGCGCTTGACCTTGGGCCGCCCCTTGACCGGATCAGTCGGCGGGTACTTGTTCAGGCAGGCCGATACCGCCCGGCGCACGAGACGGGGCAGCTTTGAGAAGTCGCCGCTCCGCTCGTAGGGCCGCAGCTGGCGCAGGAGGTGATGGAGCCGCCGCTGAGTGGACAGGGCACCGGCACTCTGCAGGTGTTTGTAGGTGCAGGTGCAGTAGGGCACGATGTTGGCGCCCTTGCGGGCCTTGATGCACCCGTGCACCCAGGCGTGCTTGATCGCCGCGGTGATCTGGGCCGGGGTTGGCTTGGGGGGCGGAGCCGGAGTGGTCTTGTGTGGTGGGGTGGGTGTCGAGCCCGAGCTGCCCCCAGATGGCTTCCCGGACGAGCCCGAGCTGCCCCCAGATGGCTTACCCGACGGAGCCGAGCTGCCCCCTTTGCCCGAACCGCCGGCTGAGCCAACCTTGCGGGCCGGGGTGGACGACGTGGTCTTCCGGCCCCGGGCCCGGGCCGCGGTGCGGGCTCCCGGGCTCAGACCGAAGGCTGAATTGATCGCGCTCTGGTCGGCCGCCGTGAGATGCGAGCCGGCGGGTCCGGCGCTGACCGGCGGGGACTTCTTCCAACTCGCCGTGTCGGCGACCAGCTGAGCGGCCACATTGGGGCTGTAGGTGACGCTGGTCGTCGCGCTGCCGAGCGAATAGCCCCGAGCCGCTCCGGTGACGGTGATCCGCTGGTTTTGTGCGGAGACCCACAGCGTTCGCCGGAAGCTGCCCCCCGATACCTGGGCCGGCTTGCCGTCGACGCTCACCTGGGCGGTCACTGGAACCACGCTTCCGGTGACCATCACCTGGTGCACTCCGACTGTCGCGCCGCTGGTGGGGGCGCTGATGGAGACGTTTACCGGTTGGCTGGCTGACGATCCGCTCCCGGCACAGCCCGCGACGCTAAGCGCCACAGCGCAGGCCAAGAGCTGCGCCAGCTTCATGCTCGCGCGCATATAGGAGATTACGGCGCAAAGTGCGACCCGCTTCATGCCACCAACGTCTAGACAAGCCAGACCTTGGTCCAGGGTCGCGCCGGACCTCAGGCGGGGCTGGCGTATCCTGGCGGCGGTGCATTTCGGTGAGCTCACCGCGCCTGAGCAGCGTGTGCTCGGTTGCCTGATCGAGAAGCGGTGGACGACTCCAGACCAGTACCCGCTGTCTTTGAACGCGCTGCGTCTGGCCTGCAACCAGTCCACCAACCGCGATCCCGTCACCGACTATGACGAGGAGGTGGTTCGCGAAGCCGCGCAGCGCCTCTCGCGCTACGGGCTGGCCCGGCTGGCCAGCCGCCACGGGTCCCGGGCGGTCAAGTACCGACACCTGGCCGAAGAGGCCCTGAAACTCGATCGTCGGCAACTCGCCGTGCTCAGCGTGCTCATCCTGCGCGGCCCCCAGACAGCTGGAGAGCTGAAGCTGCGCAGTGAGCGGATGGCCCCGCTGGACTCGCTGTCGTCCGACGTCGAGGGAGTGCTCGACGAGCTGGAGCACCGGGGCTATGGGCGCCGACTCAGCCGCCGTCCGGGGCAGAAGGAGGACCGCTTTGAGCAGGTACTCGGCGGGTCGGCTCCCCCGGCCGGCGCAGTGGGGCCTGAGCCGTCCCCGCCAGCTTCAGCCGGCGGCCTCGAAGCGCGGGTGGCGGCGCTGGAGGCCGAGGTCCGGGGCCTGCGGGCCGAGCTGGACCGCTCCCGTGAGCTGCAGGCCGAGCCGGACCGTCCGCGCTAAAGGATCCCGATCTCTGAGTTGTCGCCGACCAGGAAGCGGTAAGCGCGGGGCTGGCGATCGTGACGCCCGATCTTCACGTTGCGGCCCAGCAGGGATGACTCCATCCGCCCCGCCAGGTTGGTCACCTGCGAGCCGCTGAGCAGGATTGAGTGCTCGATCTCGGCGTTCTCGATCACGCAGTCTTCGCCGATCGCGGTGTAGGGACCGACGTAGCAGTCGGTGAGCCGGGCGCGGGCGCCGATCACCGCCGGACCACGCACGGCGGAGCGCTCCAGGCGAGCGCCGGGCTCGATGACCACCTGGCCGTCGACTTGCGAGTCGATCAGCTCTCCCTCCACCTTCCCGTCTACGGTCTCGAGGACCAGTCGGTTGGCGGCCAGTATGTCCTCCAGACGTCCCGTGTCCTTCCACCAGCCCTTGACCACGTGAGGCTCGACCCGCAGGCCCTGATCGACCAGGTGCTGAATCGCGTCGGTGATCTCCAGCTCGCCACGAGCCGAGGGCTCGATTGCCCGGGCGGCGTCGTGGATGCCGGCGGTGAACATGTAGACGCCGACCAGCGCGAGGTTGGTGCGCGGGTGCGAAGGCTTCTCGACCAGCGCCACCACGGCATCGTCCTGAAGCTCGGCCACGCCGTAGTTCTCGGGGTCGGGGACCGGCGTCAGGAGGATCAGCGCGTCCGGCGCTCCGGTTCTAAACGCCGTGACCAGATCCTGGATGCCGCCCTGAAGCAGGTTGTCGCCCAGGTACATCACGAACGGAGAGTCGCCCAGGAACGACTCAGCGGTCAGAACGGCGTGGGCCAGCCCGGCCGGCTCGTCCTGGACAATATAGGTCAGTTTGACGCCGAAGCGCTCCCCATCACCGGCGGCGCTGCGGATCTCCTCACCAGTCTCCGGAGCGATGATGATCCCGACGTCGGAGATGCCGGCCTCGGCCATGGCCTGGATCCCGTAGAACAGGACGGGCTTGTTGGCCACCGGGACCAGTTGCTTGGCGCTGGTGTGCGTGATCGGGCGCAGGCGGGTACCTTTGCCGCCCGACAGGATCAGGCCCTTGAGCTCTGGCATGACGGCCGCAGCCTAGTGCACGCTCAGTAGGTCCCGCCGAGCTTGCGATGATCCCAGCTCATCACTCGCTCGGCCCTGAACTGCAGCCCGACGCGCTTGGCCGCCTGGGCTTGCACCGCCGCCTCGATTTCTGGCGTGAATGCACCCCCGCCGTAGCGGACCATCAGCTCCGCGCCCAGCGCCGCGACGACATCGTGATCGCGGTGCAGCACCGTCTGCGCCTGGATCATCACCCCCCGCAGCTGGTCATAGGCCTCGCCGTCCTCGACCTGCAGCGTGGCGCGCGGGTCGCGCTCGAGGTTGCGTACCTTCTGGGACTTGGCGTAGGTCCAGGCCCAGATCTCGTCCTCACGGATCACGTACCAAAGGGGCATCAGGTGAGGCCAACCGCGCACGCCGTTGGTGGCGCACGCGACGATCCGCTGCTCGGCCAGGAACGCGGCCTGCTCGGGCGAGGTGAGCTTGATCTGCTCCCGGCGGCTCATGGCCGGCCTTTCAGCGGGACAGGAGCTCGGCTCCGGCGCCGATCGCCTCCGCCGCCGCCAGCACGGCCGCGCGGGCATCCTCGGGCTCCAGCACGGCAGCGTCGCCGGCCTCCTTGAGCGTCTCGCGCACCAGCCAGTCGACCCCCGCGAAGCCCAGCTCGACGATGACCGAGCCGTCGTCGAGCTCTGCCTCCGCTCCACGCTCCTCGCGGGCCCACCGGGCC
>JALYZQ010000025.1 GCA_030948805.1 Actinomycetota bacterium
ATTTAGGGCTCGTTCATCTCAGGAGCCCAAGATTCACGGTGCGACGTACCTCATAGCAGCACCTCCTCCCCAGAAGCACGAGACCGGCCCGTCCCCAGCGGGCCGGTTTCTTTTTTCACGGGGTCGCGCACCTCATCGCGGGGGGTGATGCAATCTGAAAGCGGAAATCGCTTCTTAGATACATCACGTCTGGCCGAGCGGACGAAACCTCCTGGCCGAACGGGAGAGAAGAGGCGGCGTTGAGGGGGCGAAGCCGGCCCAAGCCTGGGCCGGCTTCTGTCTCTCCTCTCAACCACCGGAGGTAATCCTGCAATCGCGAAACCACCGGCAATCGCGCGTGCGAAACAACGTAACAAATGATGCGAGCGCGTGCGCCGGTTGCTGGCCGCATGTTCGAGGCCGGTAAAGCTCAGCTGTCGGCTGGCACGCCCGCGGGCTCGGGGTCCGGACGCCGGCGACGGATTCGCACCGCCTCTATGCGGTTCTCGCGCACGGACTCCACGCGGATCGAGTAGCCGTCGGCGGACACCTGGTCCCCGCGCTTGGGCAGCCGTCCCAGCTCGGCGAACACGAACCCGCCGACCGAGTTGTAGGCGTCGGTGTCGACCTGCAGTTGCAGCCCGTAGTCCACTAGATCGGTCACGGCCACGTGGCCGCGCACGAACCAGTCTCCGTTGGCCAGCCGGCGGACCGCGCCCCCAGCGGGATCGGTTTCATCGTCGATCTCGCCCACCACCTCCTCGATGATGTCCTCGGTCGTGACGATCCCAGTGGTGCGGCCGTACTCGTCGATAACGATCGCCAGCTCCGTTCGCTCTCGCTGCAGGTCGGCGAGCAGGTCATCGAGCGGCTTGGTCTCGGGCACGATCGGCGCTGAGCGCACCAGTTCGGCGAAATGGGCCTCGTAGCCGTCGGCCATCATCAGCTTGACCAGCTGGTTTACGTGCACGATCCCCTTGACCCGGTCCTGGTTTTCGTCCTCGGTCACGACCAGACGCGAGTGGCCGGTGGAGACGCAGCGACGCAGCGCGTCCTGGACGGTTTCGCCGAGATCGACGGTCACGACGGCGGGTATGGGCGTCATGACCTGCCGTGCCTGCTGCTCATGGAGGTGGAACACACCGGTGAGCATGTTGGCCTCGCCGACATCGATGTTCCCCCCCGAGCGAGAGTCGGCGATGATTCGCTTGAGCTCGTCGGGCGTGCCGCCTTCGGGCTCGGCGTCGGGATCAGTCCCGGTCATGCGCAGAAGCGACCTCGAGGCCGAGTTCAGGACGAAGATGAACGGGTGAAAGAGAACCCGGAAGAACCGCATCGGACGGGCGATCAACCGCGCCAGGTCCTCGGCGTGCTGGATCGTGTAGAGCTTGGGCGCGATCTCGCCGACGATGCTCTGAGCCACCGTGATGAGCAGATAAGCGATGACCACCGAGACCGCGACCGCCGCTGAGCGGCCGACGGCGCCGCCGAACAGGGGCTCGAAGATGTGGGCGATCGCCGGCTCGCCGAGGGCACCGATGGCGATCGAGGCCATCGTGATCCCGACCTGGCAGGCGGCGATGTAATCGCCTATCTCCTCCATCTCGGCCAGCGCCAGCCGGGCTCCGCGGCGCCCCTCCTCGGCCATCGTCTGAAGCCGCGCCCGGCGCGAGCGCACCAGCGAGTACTCGGCGATGACGAAGAACGCGTTGACCAGGACCAGCAGCCCGGTCAGGGTGATGAGCAGGACCTTCAAGGGCGGGCTCGCACCGGCCAGCTCAGAGGGGCCGCGCGGATGCCCCGACGCCGCGCGTGGCCTGACTTCGGGATGGGTCGTCGTCGGTCATTCAGCGACGCGGCGAACGGTAGCACCCGCCCCCGGCGAATCCGGCGGGCGACCGGACTGGACCCCAACGGCTCGAGTCAGGCGCTGGCCGTCACTGGATCTGGTCGAACCGTCCGGCCATCGTGAAGTCCATCTCAGTCAGTCCCCCGGCGGAGTGGTTGATCAGGGAGAGCTTCACCTTGTTCCACCCGTGCAGAAGAATGTCGGGGTGGTGGTTTGCCTGCTCGGCCACCGCCGCTACCCGGTTGACGAAGGCGATCGCCTCACTGAAGTCGTCAAAGCGCCACTCCCGCGCGATCTCATCGCCGTCGCGCTCCCAGGCCAGGCGTCCTAGCCTTGAGTCAACCTCATCTTCGCTGAGCAGCTCTGCCATATCGTCTCCTCGTCCATTTGCCCGTTAGACCTTCCTGCCTCCGACGTCCGCGCGGCAAACACGCCTGATGCGAATCGTCAGTCTCGTTCCCTCGGCTACTGAGATGCTGTTCGCCCTCGGCCTGGGCTCCGAGGTGGTCGCGGTGACTCACGAGTGCGATTACCCCGCGGCCGCGCTGCAACTGCCCAAGATCACCCGTGACGTCCTCCCCAGTGGCCTTGATGCGGCCCAGATAGACGCCGCCGTCAAGGAGCGGACGCTGGCCGGGGAGTCGATCTACGAGCTGGATACAGAGGCCCTACACCACCTCGGCCCCGATCTGATCGTCACCCAGGCCTTGTGCTCGGTCTGCGCGGTGTCCTACGACGATGTTCGGGCCGTCGCCGAGGAGCTCTCCCCGCAGCCCCAAGTCATCTCCCTGGACCCACACACGGTGGGCGAGGTGCTGGGTGATGCCCGCACGCTGGCCCAGGCCACCGACCGCAGAGAGGCCGCAGTGGCCCTGGTGCGCGACGCCTCGGCGCGGATAGACCGCGTGCGCCTGGCGGTCAAAGGGGCTCGTCGCCCGCGCGTGGCCGCGCTGGAGTGGCTGGATCCTCCCTTCGCTGCCGGTCACTG
Source organism: Actinomycetota bacterium (assembly GCA_030948805.1). Classification (GTDB taxonomy): domain Bacteria; phylum Actinomycetota; class Thermoleophilia; order Solirubrobacterales; family Solirubrobacteraceae; genus Palsa-465. The sequence continues at coordinate 2,817 of JALYZQ010000025.1, forward strand.
GACTCCCCAGCTGATCGACCTGGCCGGCGGCGAGGATGCCCTGGGCTTTCCCGGTGAGAGCTCCGAGGAGCGAACCTGGGCTGAGGTGCGGGCGGCCCAGCCCGACATCGTGGTCGTCATGCCCTGCGGTTATGACGTCGAGATCGCTCATCGCGAGGCGGAGATGCACCGTACGCAGCTGGCGGCGGTGGGCGCCGGTGAGGTGGTGGCGGTGGATGCCTCGGCGTACTTCTCGCGTCCCGGCCCCAGGATCGTGGACGGGCTCGAGCTGCTGGCTCACATCCTTCACCCCGAATGCGTGCCCGAAGCTCCGGGGCGTGCGCTTACCGTCGAGCTGCGGTAGCCGTCGCGGTCTGGACCAGCAGCAGACGCACTAGAAGCCGATCCCGCCGGGAGCCAGGCCATGCCCACCGGCTACGGCCAGGGCCCCCACAACGCTGAGCACGGCGACCACGCCGCAGGCCGCCAGCGCCGCGCCCTGGCGATGACGTCGCTCCCCTAGCTGCACGAGCAACCAACCGCAGATGGCTCCGCCCAGGACTCCACCCAAGTGACCCCCGATCGAGATCCCGGCGATGCTGATCGAGAACACGAGGTTGATGAGCAACGTGACCCCAAGCCCGCTCTGCCAGATGGGGATGCCGCGGTAGTAGGCCACGACGATCAGCGCCCCGAGCACGCCAAAGCACGCCCCGGAGGCTCCGATCGTCGGTGACAGGGGTTGGAACAGAAGAGCCCCGAACGCGCCCGACAGCAGCGACACGAAATAGATCACGGCGAAGTTCAGCCGGCCCACCGCGGGCTCGAGCATCGGCCCCATGAAGTAGAGAAAGACCATGTTGAACAGGATGTGCAGCAGTCCGTCGTGCAGAAAGCCGGCTGTGACCAGGCGCCAGTACTCGTGGGTGCCGGTGTAGATGGGAAACGGGTTGAAACCGGTCAACGCGGGCCCGAACAGGGCGCCGTGATCCCATACCGCCCCGCCACCACCGCCGCCCAGCGGTGCTCCGGTGGCCGTCTCGGCCAGGAACACGATCAGGTTCAGCGCGATCAGGATCTGGGTGACCGCGGGCGCGGAACGAGCCGAAGCGAGCCGCTTGACCTTGGTCCGGTCCCGGGCGCACTCAGGACAGCGCATCCCGACCGGCGTCGGGGTCATGCAATCGGGACAGATCGGTCGTCCGCAGGATGAGCACGAGACCCCCGTCTCACGCGAGGGGTGGCGGTAGCAGACGGCCATGGGTCCGATGACGGTATCAGCGCTCGAGGCCGCTCCCGGGGGGTCTAGCTCGGCGCTCGTAGCGCCGGTCGTCGGGCTATCGCTCGCCTAGGATTCGCCGCGCCTCGTCGGCGAAGTCCTGCACCGTGCGCCCGGCCAGCTGGATCACGCCACCCGATTGCTGGCGCCGCGCCCGGTGGCGAGAGCGAACCCGCAAGACGACCAGAGCGGTACCGGCCCCCGCGCCCACCACAGCGGCGGCCGCCGGCCGCGCCCAGTTGCGGGGATCGCGCATCGCCGACAGCTCCCAGGTGTCGAGCTCCTCCTGGGCCAGCTCGGTGAGGTTGATCAAGGTCAGCTCCAGGCGAGCGGCCAGATCGTCGGGCGGCTCGACGGGACTGAGCGCCTCGCGCAGCAGAGCCTCGAAGTCGGTCACGCCGGTGCTCACGACGCGGCCTCCTCGCCCGCGCCGACCATCGTCTCGAGCTGGCGGACCGCCCGGTGCAGCAGCACCTTGGTGGCACCATCGGTACGGCCCAGTGCCCGCGCAATCTCCCGGTTGTCCATGCCCAGGGCAAAGCGCATGATCAGGGCCTCCCGCCGATCATCGGGCAGCTGGGCGACGCCGTCCAGGATCGCCTTGAGCTCCTCGCGGCCCTCGACCAGCGACTCGGTGGTGTGCGGGGCTGAGATCAAGCCGGCGTCCTCAATTGCCGACTCCGGCTTGCGCGAACGGTCACGGTAGAAGTTGGCGGCCAGGTTGTGGGCGATGCGTATGAGCCAGGGACGCAGCGGGCGGCCCCGGGACTCACGCAAGGCCCGCTCGAAGTGGCGGTAGGCCTGCAGGAAGGTCTGCTCGGTGAGGTCCTCAGCGTCGTGATGGTTGCCCACCCGGTAGTAGCTGTAGGAGTAGACGTCGCGCAAATGGCGCCGATAGAGCTCGGTGAAGCGAGCATCGAGCTCGGCCTTGGGCATTGCGTCTTGGTCGGCCACCGCATCGGCAATCTACCCCGGCGGACCGTTGCGGGGCGGAATCTGCTCTTAATCGTTGGCGGCACCGGACGCGTGACCCGTCACGCCGCACGACTCGAGCGCCGGGACTTGGGCCGAACGGGCTCGGTCACAGTCGCCGTCCAGCGCTCGGGCTCGATGCGACCGTCGACCAGCGCGGCCAGCGCGTCCAGGGCCGGAGCTTGCAACCGCGCCTGGCGCGCGGATTCGGCCAGCAGTGGAACCGAGTCGACAGCTTCGGCAGCATGGCCAAGGGCGGCGCAGATCTCCTCCGCGGGCACGCCCTGAGCCAGCAGCTCACCGGCGCGGCGATTGCGCGACCCGCTGGCCAGCACCGTGGCCACAAGATCACCGGCTCCAGCCAGACCCGCAAACGTCTCTGGCCGGGCCCCGCGCGCCCGGGCGAGCGCGTCAACCTCGGCGAACACCTTCCCCGCTGCGGCCCCAGCGACGTTCGGCCCCGCGACCGCCGCCGCCGCGGCGGCCAGAGCGGCGGCATTCTTGGCGCACCCGGCCAGCTCCACGCCGGTCACGTCGGAGGTTGTACTGACGTCGAGCTTGGCCGCAGACAGAGCATCGCCCAGTTGCCGGACGAAGGCCCTGTCCGTCGAGGCCAGGACCACCGAAGCGCCATGCTCGAGCATCTCCGCCGCGTGCGCCGGACCGCCCAGCACCGCGATGGCGCGGGCCGTGCAGCGCTCGGCCGCGAACGCCGCGGGCAGCGAGGCCAGCGGGGCCACAAGGCCCTTGGACACGACCAGGACTCCGATCCGGCGGGAGAGCCGGCCGCCGTGGGAAGCCAGCACGGCCGGCAACGCGCGGGCCGGGACAGCCAGGCAGACGAGATCATGGCCCTCGGGATTGAGGTCGGCCGCCCGCAGCACTCGCACCGAATCGGGCAACGTGACCCCGGGTAGATAGCGCGAGTTCTCCCGCGTGCTCTGCACCGCCGCGGCTTGCTCGTGGGTCCGGCAGGCCAGATCCACGTCCAAGCCCGCCCGCGCCAGGCAGACGGCCAGGCTGGTGCCGCAGGTGCCGGCGCCGATCACGGCCACACGGCGCACCGGCGGCAGACCTCCGAGCCACTCCCACTGAAGCATCACGCACGGCCAGATCCGGTCGGTGACGGCTCCGGCCAACGCCCGAGAAGGATCCTCGACCACAGGAAAGCGCAGGGGAGGGCCCGCCCGCACCCGCACCTTGTGGGGACGGATGCGCCAGCCCCGCCGCACGGCCTCGGTTCCCAGGACGGCGACCGGAACCACGGGGACGCCTGACTCCAGGGCGAGCCGGCCCACGCCGCGCTTGGGCTTGCCGAGCGAACCGGGCCGGACGCGAGTGCCCTCCGGGAAGATCAGGACGATGTCTCCGCGGGTCAGGATCGCCTTCGCGGTGGCGATCGACTCCGCGTCGTTGGCGCCCCGGTCGACCGGGAAGGCCCCCAGCGCGTTCAGTACCCACCCCTGCCAGCGCCGGGCGAAGAGCTCCTTCTTGGCCACGTAGTACATCGGCCTTCGCGCCATCGTGGCGATGATGAATGGATCCAAGAAGCTGCGATGGTTAGCGGCGATGATCACCGGTCCCCGTCGCGGGATGTGCTCCATGCCGATCCGGGTCAACCGGAAGTAGATCCGGAAGAAGGGCTGGAAGGTCACGCGGACGAACCAGTACACGATCGGATTCGCGCCCTGCTCCCGGGCCCGCTTGTGCAGTCGATCGTGATCCATCGCACATTGGCCTACCCAGGGAAAGCGCGCCCGTTACAGTTGGGAACCTTGAGTCCGGGGATCGATCGCACCCGCACACTGAGAGGAGCCGCCTGTGGGGCCGCCGCCGCCGGCCTCTGGGCGCTCCAGCAGCCGCTGGACAAGCGCGCCTTCTCCAGCGCCTACGACGATGTGGAGCTGCTGGGTCGCGCGGTGACGCGTGAAGAGGGTTGGATGGCCGTCGGGCTGGCCGTGCACCTGGCCAATGGGGCGGCGTTTGGGGCGCTCTACGCCGTTCTGGCCCCCTCAATGCCGATTCCGCGCGTCCTGCGCGGTCCGGTGGTCGGCTTGGTCGAACACGTTGCTCTGTGGCCACTGGGGGCTCTGTCTGACCGCTGGCATCCGGCCCGTGACGATCTTCCCCGACTGAAGGGCAACCGCGCCGCCTTCGCCCAGGCCACCTGGCGCCATCTGCTCTTTGGCCTGGTCCTCGGTGAGCTGGAGCGTCGGGTCAACGTGGAGCCCGAGGCCGCGCCGCCGCAACCGTCGGCCGACTACTCCACCAACGGTCATGGGCAGCTCGAGCACGCCGTGACCGTGCAGCCGGCCCCCTAGCGCCCGCCGTAACAAATTTCTCGGCGGGATCTGGCCTGTACTCGGCAATGCGCCGGTTTCTGGGTCGGAAACGAACGCAAACTTGCGCTAAAGGGCGGCCGCCGATGTGTCGAACATATGTCGAGAGCGCCTATTGCAAGGCTACGTTCGGCGCGCTACGGACGATGGGTTCAAGGATGAGGCAAGCAGGCCTAACTGACGTGAAATAGGAGGTTTGATGGGGTTTCTTGAAGTCAGAGAAGATTTGATCGGAGACGATGTCCGCGTCTTCCGCGTCGCGGGCGAAGTCGACTTCGATGTAGCGCCGGAACTGAAGAAGCGCCTGATCGGCCGGGTCGATGCCGGCGATCGCCAGCTGATCGTCGACCTGTCGGCGGTGGCCTTCATCGATTCCACCGCCATCGGGGTCCTGGTCGCCACGCTCAAGCGTCTACGGGACGCCGGCGGCTCGCTGCTGGTGGTTTGCGACAACGAGGACATCCGCAGCATCTTCGAGACGGTCGGTCTCGAGAGCGTGATCCCTCTGCACCGCTCCGACGAAGATGCTTTTGCTGCCCTGGCACACGCAGGCTGAGGCCGGCCCCCAGCTGACGGACTCGTTCGCGTCGGTCGAGCTGCGCCTTCCGGCTCGGCCGTCTGAGCTTCGACGCGCGCGTGACTGCGTGGCCGATGCCGGGGCGGGCTTCGGCCTGGACCGCAAAGCCTGCTACGAGCTCGTGTTCGCCGTCAACGAAGCCGTCACCAACGCGATCCGCCACGGCAGCCCCGCGCAAGACGGCACCATCGGATTGCGCATCGACTCCGACGGCGACGCCCTGGTCTGCCTGGTCTCGGACTGCGGCCCGTTCACGACTCGAGATCAAGACCGCGACTCCTCGTTCGAGGAGGGCGGGCGCGGGTTCGCGTTCATGTCCGCGATGACCGATGAGCTCGAGCTCACTGTTGAGCCTGACCGCACGATCATCGAGCTACGAAAGCGCCGCCTCATCGGCGCCGTGCTTGGTCATGCCTGAGCGGCGCTCAGGCCGGCGCGTGGGCGCGACGACGGTCGGCCTGATGGTGGCCTCGCTCTACTTCGCGCCCGTGGCCACCAGCCATGATGACTCGCACGTCCAGGACAGCAACCAGCCGGTGATCAGCTCCAAGCGCGACGCCGGTCAAGGCGGCAACCCCCAGGTCACGCCGCCGGGGCTGGCCAAGAAGCAAGGAGACAGCGGCTCGTATTCGGGGTCAGGCGGCGGCAGCGGTCAGGCCGCATCCGGACCGGCCAAGAAGCAGCCGCCCGGCATCGGGTCCCAGAG
>JALYZQ010000005.1 GCA_030948805.1 Actinomycetota bacterium
GAAGTGCAGGCCCAGCACGCGGTCTGGACGTTGCGTCCATGCCGCCAGCTCGGCTATCGGGATCGAGGACGTGTTGGAGGCCAGGAAGGCCGCCTCGGGCAGCAGCTGATCCAGCTGGGCGAACAGCTTGCCCTTGACCCGCGGATCCTCGGTCACGGCCTCCAGCATGGCTTGCACGTGGCCGAGCTCCTCGATCTCGGTCGTGTAGCTGACGCGTTGCATCAACGCTTCGGCCGCCTCCTGGTCGAGCCGCTTTCGCGACACGGCTCTGGCTACCGAGGTCTCCAGGGCCTTGCGCGACCGCGTCAGCGGAGCTTGCTCGGGCTCGTGCACGATCGCGTGCACCCCGGCGGCGGCTGCCGATTCGGCGATCCCCGAGCCCATGAACCCGGCTCCGACCACGCCGATCTGTGTAAACGCAGTCATGTCTGGCCGCTTCCCATGCCTCAGCAGCCTCCCAGGGCGCGCAGCCGCCGGCGGTAGATCTGGGCGTCGCGAGGCAAGAAGTCGCTGTGTGTCTGCGTGCGCAGACTGGCCGCGTCCTCGTGGTGATAGTGACTCAAGAGGCTCTCCGCATGGCCGATCACATTGCGGATCTGCACGTGGAAGCGACAGCGCAGCCAGCGCACCAGATGCAGGCTGGAGACCATCTGGCGATGGTCGCCGAGCACCTGGGCGTCGCTGTAGCCGACGTGCTCGACGCCGATCGCCGTCCAGTTCAGGCCGACGGTGTGACGGCACATGGTGGCCACCGAGACCAGCTGGTGGATGACCCCGTTGGTGTCGATTACGTAGTGCGCACACGTGGCCGGCAGCTCGTGCAGCTCGGAGTCGGGCACGTCGGTGGCGAACGTGTTGAAGGTCGAGCCGTAGCTGGCGTCGGTGTAGTGGATGACGATCACGTGGGGGTGGCGCAAGCGCCAGGTGGGCGCCATGAAGCTCCCGTAGTGCCGGTGCACGTAGCCCACCATCTGGGCCTTGCGGCGGGGGCCGAACGGGATCGGGTCCCAGACCACGTGGGGTTTGGCGACGAACGCGTGGTGACTGATCACAGCGCGGGCGGGGGCCGCGACGACCGGATCAGCCCGGGGGCGTGGTCCGCTCAGGCAGCCTGCGCACGTGGCCACCAGGATGATCGCGCGCAGCATCAGCTGTCAGTCCTCAAAGACCAACCGCGCGCCGGTGAGCTGTCCTTCGGTCGTGAACGTGGCCGTGGCTCGGTTGAGCGCGAAGACCAGCGACTCGCCGTCCTCGGTCGCCACCTCAAGCCGGCGGCCCTCGTCGCCGACGCGCTTGACCGTGCCCCGGACGCTGGTGGCCAGGAACTTGACCAGCACTGAGCTGCCGATTCGGGGCATCGCGCGTAGAGCCACGCCCGGATTGATAGCGCCAAACGTGATCACCGGGCGCACCGATGGCCCGGTGATCACGTGTTGTGCCGGCGTTTAGACTCCGAGTTGCTCGGAGGCCAGCCGCGCCCCCTCCAGACGAGCGCTGATCTTCTCCATCGCCACGTCGCGGGCGAAGTCGGGGGATCCATGCTTGGGCTTGACGTCGCGGCTGAAGGGGGAGAAGCCGCAGTCGTCGGTGGCCCCAAGACGCTGCACGGGGATGTACTTGGCCGCCGTGACGAGCTCCTCCTTGACGTGCTCGGCCGTCTCCACCTCGGGTGACAGGGGATCGATCACGCCCAAGAAGCAGACCTGCGCTACGCCGTTGGCGTCCTCGCGGCTGTGCTTGCCGCACAGCTCGTAGACCTTCTCCCGGTCATCCTCGCTGGCGCACTGGATCAAAAAGTAGCCGGCGTTCATGTCGAACATGTGCTCGAGCAGCTGCTCATAGGGCACTTCCTTGGAGTGCACCGAATCGCAGTCGCCGCCGGGACAGGTGTGGATCCCGATGTTCTTTCGCTCCTCGGGGCTGAAGCGATCAAACAGCCGGTTGTTGAGGTCGATGAACTCCTGCAGCATGTTCCGGCCCGTCCACGGGTTGCGGGAGTCGTTCTTGTTGGCCAGTCGGCCCTCGGTGAAGTCCACTGACACGCGCGCGGCGCCGGCCTCAAAACACTGGCGGATGTCCTTCTCGGCTTCGTTGACGCAGTCCTCGAGGAACTGCTCGCGCGGGTACCCCTCGATCTCGCCTTCCAGCGGATAGAGCAGCATCATCATCGAAGGCGAAATCACCGCCTGCTTGACGGGATGACTGGCTATCTCCTTGTTCTTCTTGACGAACTCGGCCGCGTAGGTCTTGTAGTGAAACGGTCCCTTGGCGATCTTGGGCAGCTGACGGTGGTGCCCGTCGTCGAAGATCGCAAAGTACTGCCCGTCTCCGTCCAGACCCTCGGCCAGGCCGGTGCCGGCCAGGGTGTCAGTGAGGTTGTAGGTGGCAAAGCTCGACTCGCGCTGCTCGCCGTCGGTGACCATCGGCTCCCCGGTCGCCTCCAGCCGCTTGATCGAGTCCTCGGCCGCCTCGTCCTGGGCGGCCTGGAGCGTGGCGAAGTCGATCTTGCCCTCGTCGTAGTCGGCATAGGCCTCCTGCAACTTCATCGGGCGCGGCAGGGAACCGACCAGCTCAGTAGGGATGGGCATACTCCGTCCTCTCGTCGTTTTGAGACGGCTCGAGTACCGGCGCCGTCCGGTCCGGACTGACTGTGGCTCCGGTCCTACCCCTCTGCTCAAGGCCTCAACCGGGCGCCGGAGCCGCTAGCTTGCGCCGTTTGAGATCGCGCCCTGCGCCGTCACCGGCCTCTGAGCCGAAGCCAACTGAGAAAGCGAGGCCCGTGATGGTCGCCCCAGCCAAGCAGTATCTGTTCACTGAGTCCACGGACCTGGCCGGCGAGTTGCGCGCCGCCGCCGGCCTGGGTGAGCTGGAGGTGGTGGCGTGAGCATCACGGTCGTCGGATCGCTGGCCTTCGACGCCGTTCAGACGCCGTTTGGCGTGCGGGAGCGCATGCTCGGCGGCGCCGCGACGCACTTCGCGCTGGCCGCTTCCTTCTTTGATCACGTGCGCATCGTGGGGCCGGTCGGTGAGGACTTCGGCGAGCCCGAGCTTCAGGTGCTGAGCACCCGCGGCTCCTCGGTGCACGACGTCGAGCGCGTGGCCGGGGGTAGGACGTTCTTCTGGAAGGGCCGCTACGGCTGGGATCTCAACAGTCGCGAGACGCTGGACACCCAGCTCAACGTGTTTGAGCACTTCGCGCCCAAGCTGTCGGAAGCCGCCCGGGAGTCCGAGGTCCTGTTCCTGGCCAACATCCAGCCCGCGCTCCAGCTCCAGGTCCGCGACCAGTGTCCCGACGCCCGGTTCGTCGCTCTGGACTCGATGAACCTGTGGATCGACACCGCGCGGGCGGAGCTGCTGGAGATCATCTCCCGCGTCGACTGCGTGATCCTCAATGACGAGGAGCTCCGTGAGCTGACCGCAAAGCCCAACCTGATCTCCGCCGCGCGGGAGATGCTGGGCTACGGGCCGTCGATCGTCGTGGCCAAGCAGGGTGAGTACGGCTCGGCGCTCATCACCTCCGAGCACTTCTTCGCTCTGCCCGCCTACCCGCTGGAGACGGTGGTCGATCCGACCGGCGCCGGGGACACGTTCGCGGGGGGCTTTCTGGGCTACATCGCCCGCCAGCTCGAGTCCGAGCTCAGCATCGACGTGCTGCGCAACGCGATGGCCTACGGCACGGCGCTGGCGTCCTTCAACGTCGAGGGCTTCGGCACCGAGCGCGTCATAGCGACGAGCGCCGCCGACGTGGCCCGGCGGGTCGATGACCTCTGGCGCTTTGCTCACTTCGAGCATCGGGCCGTGGATCTCGTCGCAGGCTGACAGCCGGCGCATGCCCGCCATTCGCCAAGCTCGGCGCGGCGATGAGCAGCGTCTGCGTGACGTGCGCCTGCGCTCGCTGGCCGACACGCCCGACGCTTTCGCCTCCACGCTCGCGCAGGAGAGCGCGTTTGCCACTTCGCGCTGGGTGGAGCTGACGGCCCAGAGCGACAGCGGTCGGGAGCGTGTGGTCTACGCCGCCGTCGCCGACGGGAGATGGCTGGGGATGGCCGGCGGGCACTGGTTTGATCCCGACAGCAGGATCGCTGCGCTCTGGGGGATGTGGGTCGAACCCGCGGCGCGCGGCCTCGGTCTGGGCGAGCGTCTGGTGGCCACGGTGGACGCGTGGGCAGCTGACCTCGGCGCTCGCGTCCTGCGCTTGGGTGTCGTGGACGGGATGTCGGCGCAAAGCTTCTACGAGCGCTTGGGCTTCACCGTCACCGGCGAGCGCCGTCCGCTGCCGCGCGACGAGCGCCGGGTCGCGGTGTTTCTCTCCCGGCCGATCGGACACTAGTCCAGCGGCGGCGGGGGGCGGTGGGTCAGGGCCCCCACGATCCCGGTCGCGAACAGGATCAGGACCACGATCGCGAGCACGTCCAGTCCCGTCAGTCCGTAGTGGGCGATGTCCAGCACCGTCAGCGCCGCCAGCCCGGCGATGAACAGCAGCGAGACGATCAGCAGGACGGTCCGCCGCATTTAGGTGCTGTGAGCCCTCAGCCCCGGCCGGGGTGAAGGCTCACGCCGACCCGACCGGAGAGCCCGCCGCGATAATCCGCCACGGTTGGGCAGCGTCGCCGGTCAGGGCCAGGGTCCAGCGCTCGGTGAAGCTCTGGGCCCGCGTGCGACTGCCGGAGAGGACCGCCGTCGTCTGGCGATCCTCGGTGTAGCGGCGGCCGGAGATGTCGACTTCAATGGTCATCGTCGGCGGCTCGGCGCCGGCGTCCAGTCTCACGACGCGGATCCGCTTGACAACCGGCCCGCGGACCACCAGGCGCGAGCGGCCGCTGGCGTCGCCGCCGTAGAGCAGCTCGCGGATGGCGGTCGCGGTGGCAGTCCGTTCCAGGGCCGTGTCGTCCCCGTCCACCGCCTGCGCCCAGGCCCGCACCGCGTGGCGCGCGGCGATTTCCAACACGTCGGGGGCAAAGCGCCCGTCGGCCAGGCTGAGGTCGTTGGCCGCACTGTGGGCGTCGCCGTCGAACTGCAGGTCGGCCACCTCGGAGACCTTGGTCCCCGTGGGCACGGCGTCGGCCACGGCACCTTCGATCAGCGCCTCATCGCGCATCCCGGACTCGTCACCCCACGCGGTGGCCACGATCTGCTCATCCAGCGCGTGCTTGCCCTCGGCACCCTGCTCAATCGAGGCCAGCACCCAATGGCCCTGCGCGCGGCGCTGCAGGGTCCAGAACTCATTGACGTGGGTCATCTCGCTCAGCCGACCGGTGCGCTTGAGGTGCCGGCCATAGCTGTCGACCACGTAGTCGCGCAGGTGAGCGTCGATCCGCACGACGATCCGGTCGCTGTCACGGTCGCCGGTGCGATGCAGGCCCACGTACTCGACGGCCGCCTCACCCACCGGCTCGACGTGGTTGCGCCATCCCCGCCGGGCGAAGTCGTCCAGCCGCAGCTCCCACTCGGTGAGCAGATCAGCCCCGACCAGGCCGCGCAGCCGCACCCGGTCTCCGGCGTCCCAGGCCGACTGGATCTCGGTGAACAGCCTCTGGGCGGTCGCGCGGACGTGATCGGGAGCGAAGTCGGGATCCTCCTCGGCCGCCTCAGCCGCGGCCAGCTCGACCCGGCGCTCGCGCTGGGCGCTGCGGCGGCGGCCACCGCTGCGCTCGGCGTTGCGGGTGGCCCACGACGCCTGCATGCCGGGCATGACCTTGGTGAAGAAGAGGTAGAGCAGGGCCAGGCCGACCAGGACCAGTGCCCCCAGGCCGTGGCCGAGGAGGGCAATGCGGATCAGCAGCTGGATGATGATGTAGATGGCAAAGCCGCCTCCATGGCCGCCGCCTCCACCACCGCCGCCGTGGAA
>JALYZQ010000069.1 GCA_030948805.1 Actinomycetota bacterium
GTATCAGGGCCTGGACGCCCATCGCGGACTGCAAGCACACCATCAGCTTGCGCTTGTCAACGCGATCGGCGATGACCCCGCCGTAAGGGGCGAGCAGCAAGACGGGCAGCGTTTGGAGCGCGATCACCACGCCGAGGGCGGTACTGGAGTGGGTCAGCGTCAGCACCAGCCACGACTGGGCGGTCATCTGCATCCAGGTCCCGATCATCGAGATCGCCTGCCCGCTGTAGTAGCGGCGGTAGTTGGGCACCGCGAGAGCGGCGCCCGTGACGCGTGTCATCAACGCGGGGCGGATGACCTTCGCCGCTTTCGCAGTCCCCAACTACCGGCGTTACTACAGGGGCCAGTCGATCTCCCTGATCGGGACCTGGATGCAGATGACCGCCCAGGCGTGGCTGGTCCTGAGCCTGACTCACTCCGCGACTTGGCTGGGCGTCGTGGTGGCCTTGCAAACCCTCCCCGTGCTGCTCCTCGGCCCCTACGGCGGCGTGATCGCCGACCGTGTGGACAAGCGCAAGCTGATGATCGCGCTGCAGAGCGCGATGGGGGTGCAAGCGCTCACCCTGGGCGTGCTCACGATCACCGGAGCGGTCACTTTGGCCGAGATCGGCATGCTGGCGGCGCTGCTCGGTTTCAACAACGCCTTCGAGGCTCCGGCCCGCCAGTCCTTCATGCTGGAGCTGGTCGGACCTGAGCACCTGCGCAACGCGGTGAGCCTGAACTCGGTCCTGGTCAACGTCGCCCGAGCGATCGGGCCGGCGGTGGCCGGCATCCTCATCGCCACGGTCGGGGTCGGGGTCTGCTTTTTCGTCAACGCGGGCAGCTTTGTGGCCGTGGTCGCCTCGCTGCTGACCATGAACCGGTCGGCCCTCTCCCCCACCACCCCAGCACCGCGTGCCCGCGGCCAGCTGCGCGAAGGCTTGCGCTACGTGCGCTCTAACCCGCAGCTGGCCACGCCGTTGCTGATGATGGGCGTAGCCGGGTGTCTGACCTATGAGTTCCAGGTCTCCCTGCCGGTGATGGCCGACCGGGGGCTGCACGTGGGGCCAACGGGCTTTGGTTTCATGACCGCCGCCATGGGCATCGGCGCCGTGGTCGGCGGGCTGCTGGTCGCGGCCCGCGGACGCACCGGCCTGCGTCCGCTGACCTTGGCGGCGGCCGCCTTCGGGCTCGCCATGACGCTGGCCACCGCTGCCCCCAGCCTGGCCTTCGAGCTGGCCGCCCTGGCCCTAGTCGGCGGCGCCAGCATCGCTTTCATGTCCACCGGGAACTCCACCCTGCAGCTCAACGCGGCGCCGGAAATGCGCGGTCGGGTGATGTCGCTCTGGTTCGTGGCCTTCCAGGGGTCGACCCCGGTCGGCGGCCCCGTCGTGGGCGCGGTCATGGCGTTGATCGGGCCTCGGGCCGGCCTCGGGCTGGGAGCGATCACCATCGCTCTGGTCGCGGTCGGAGGCTGGCTGGCCTCGCAGCGGCTGCCCCGGCCTCGCTCGGGATCCGAGGCCACTGGCCTGACCGGGAGCCATAACGCCCGCGCAGGCCGAGCACTAGCATCGCCCCACAGATGATCGGATCGATCCTCGACACCGTCCTTGACCGTTCGGTGGTGGGCGGCTACACGCGCCTTGGCTACCGGCTGCGGAGCCCCTGGTGGGATGATGGCCCGGACAGCTCGATGGCGGGAAAGGTCGTGCTGATCACCGGGGCCACCTCGGGCCTCGGACTCGCCGCGGCCACCGGATTCGCCCGCCTGGGCGCCAGCGTCCACCTGCTCGCCCGGGATGCTTCCCGGGGCGAGGATGCTCGGGCCACGGTGGCCGAGCAGGCGCAGGGCGGCGAGGTTCGCCTTGAGCTCTGTGACCTCGCCCAGCTCGAATCGGTGCGGGAGTTCGCGCAGCGCTTCACCGCGACCACACCGCGCCTCGACGTGTTGGTCAACAACGCCGGCGTCATGACCAGCGAGCGGACATTGTCAGCCGACGGCATCGAGCTCACCTTCGCCGTCAATGTCGTGGCCGGGTTCCTGCTCACCGAGCAGCTGCTGGGTCCCCTGCGCGCGCCCGCCCTTGGCCGGATAGTCAACGTCTCCTCGGGTGGCATGTACACCCAGCGGCTGGACACCGATGACCTGCGGAGCGAGCACAACTTCGACGGTACGGCGGCGTACGCGCGCAGCAAGCGCGCCCAGGTCATCCTCACCGAGATGTGGGCTCAACGGCTGGCCGCCGCGAGCGTCGTCGTCCACGCGATGCACCCAGGCTGGGCTGACACTCCGGGGGTTCGCTCCTCGCTGCCACGCTTTTACCGGCTCACCCGCCCGCTCCTACGCACACCGGCGCAGGGCGCGGACACGATCGTGTGGCTGGGATCCGCACGGTCGCCGGGCGCGAGTTCGGGGCGCTTCTGGCACGATCGCGCCCAGCGTCCGGCCTACCTGTTGCCCGGAACCCGCGAGAGCCAGGCTGACCGCGAGCGGCTGTGGACCCAATGCGAGCGGCTGGCCGGCACCGGGTCGCTGCCCGCCGAATACGGCCTAGAGCCCAATCTGGGTCCGATCGCGGGGTGACAAGCCGGCTCTAGAGCGGTCAACCCCGCTTTGCCGTGTGGGCGATGACGAGCGTCCGTCGCGGCGCCGTCAGCACGGTCACGCGCTGGCCCGGTGCAAGCGCGGAGAGGCTCGCCGGCCGGCGGTCAGCGCGGATTCGCACGGTGCCCGGAATGCTGACGCTGACCGTCTTGTAGGTCCGGGTCGGAGTGCCTTCGATGATGGTCAGCGTGCGGCCGCTGACCGAGGCGACCCTTCCCCGGTCAAAGGTGACGGTGGCAAAGCCGTGCCCGGTGGGGACCACGAGGCTTCCGTGCACGGCGTGCCGGGTCAGGCGGCGCACGCCATGGCCACGAAGTGCCGGCTGGCGTCCGGCATGGTGACCGCCGGCGCCCGGCGTCGCGCCGGCGCTGGCGATCGCCCCGGCCCCCGCGCCGATGGCCAGAGCGCTCAGGGCGACGAGGATGAGAGCAGAGGGCTTGCTGACTGAGGACATGCCCCCAAGGGTGGCATGCTGCCGGTCAGCTGCGCGTAAGCTCCGCGCCGAGAGTGGCTGCGGCCTGGCCGCGGGCTAGGCCGGAACGCTGCGCTCGTTGAGGTGCTGTCCGACCTTGCGCTTGACCCGCTGCAGGGCGTTATCGACCGTCTTGCAGTCGCATTGGAGCCGGCGCCCCACCTCTTCGTAGGAGTGACCGTCCAGATACAGGGCCAGCACGCGTGACTCCAACTCCGACAGGGCGGTAGAGATGCAGGCGACCAGGGCCCGCAGCTCCTCGGAGGAGATGACCTGGTTGACCGGGTCGTGCACCGTGGAGCCAGGCAGCATCTCATCCAGAGTCGGCTCACTGTCGCCCCCCGACCCCGCCGGGGTGCTGGAGAAGGACACGTACTGGTTCAGCGGCGTGTGCTTGTTTCGTGTCGCCGTCTTGACCGCGGTGATGATCTGGCGGGTGATGCAGAGCTCGGCAAAGTTGCGAAAGCTCGATTCGCGGTCCGTGCGGTAGTCACGGATCGCCTTGTAGAGCCCGACGAGCCCCTCCTGGATCAGATCGTCGGCGTCACCGCCAGCGAGGAAGTACGACGAGGCCTTGAGGCGAACGAACCCGTAATAACGCCGCACCAGGCGGTCATAGGCATCGGCGTGGCCCTGTTTGGCCAGCGCGATCAGGTAACCGTCATCAACCTTCAGTTGAGGCTGAGCATAAGCACTAAGTCGAGCCACGAGTACACCCTTCCTGTCTCTGCCCGGGAGCAGAAGTTCGGATTGTCGTGACGCGTTACCTCCCCTGGCGCCGCACCGTTATAGCCTTCCCAGAAATCAGGCCTTTAGGCGCCTGACTCTCTTCCAACCCTAGCCCTAAAGCTCGAGTTGATCCTTATTTTGCGGCGCGAGCTTGACATAGCACTGCTCCGGTGTCAAGCCCTCCGGCAAGATTCATTGCCGCCCGCGCGCAGCGGCGAAGATCAGGATGGCGGCGGCAGCGCTGACGCTCAGCGACTGCACGCGCCCACGCAGGGGAATGGAGACGGTGGCATCGCAGCTGGCCGCCACCCGGGGCCGCAGCCCCTTGCCTTCGGAGCCGAAGACCAGAACCAACGGGCCACTGAGGTCCATCGTCGCGTAGTCGGCGGGACCCTCCTGGTCGGCTCCGTAGCACCACAGCCCGGCGCCTTTGGCCTCAGCGAGGAAGTCAGCCAAGTTGCGCGTCTGCGCGACGGCGAGGTGCTCCACCGCCCCGGCCGACGCCTTGCAGACGGCGGAGGTCACCTCCACGGAACGGCGCTCGGGTAACACCAGGCCGGTCACCCCGGCGGCCTCTGCACTGCGGGCGATGGCTCCCAGATTCTGGGGGTCCTGAACCTGGTCCAGCGCCACTATCAGGGGGTCCTGACCCTGGAACAGGGCCTCCGCCGACGCGTAGCGGTAGGCCTCCACCTCGGCGCACAGGCCCTGGTGAGCCTCTGAGCCGCACAGCCGCTGTAGCGCCTCGGGCTCAGCGGAGACCGTGATGGCCGCGCAGTCGGCCAGCCATGGCGCCCGAGCCGCGCCACGGCTGGCCCAGATACGGGTCACGGCCCTGGGCCCGCGAAGGGCCTCGTGGACCGGGTTTCGGCCGTAGATGATCATCGGCGCCGCGGTCTGTGCCTCACGGCGCCGGCACGAGCTGCGGCCCACTCGGTCCGTCTCGCACCTCCCAGCCGAGCTCACGCAGCTGCTCGCGAAGCTCGTCGGCGCGGCCGTAGTCATGCGCCGAGCGCGCGCGCTCGCGATCTTCGAGCAGCGCCAGCGCCTCTGGCGGCGCGGGCCGATCCTCGCGGTCGGCGAGATTGGCCAGCCCCAGCAGGTCGAGCATGGAGCGCAGGTCTTCGTCGCCCACGGTGGCACCGGGACTGCGATTTGCCTCCCGCACCCAGTCAAACACCGCGGCCAGCGCCCGGGGGGTGTTGAAGTCGGCGCTCAGCGCCGCCAGGAAGCGCTCCCGTAGCTCCCGCGACCACGCCGGGCTGGCCCCGGTGATCAGGGCGCGGGCGGACTCCCGGATGCGAGCGCAGCGGGCGGCCGCCTCGGCCAGCCGCTCGTCGTCGAACTCAACCGGCTGGCGGTAGTGAGCGCCGCAGAAATACATCAGCAGGGCATCGCGCCCGTGCCGGGCCAACGCCTCATGAAGCACGAACACGTTGCCCACCGACTTGGACATTTTGTCGCTGTCCAGGCGGATCATCCCGTTGTGCATCCAGATCTGGGCCAACGGCTCGCCCCGGGCGGCGCGTGTCTGGGCAGCCTCGTTCTCGTGGTGGGGAAACAGCAGGTCACTGCCGCCACCGTGGATCTCAAACTCCAGCCCGAGCAGTTGCTCGGCCATGGCCGAGCACTCGATGTGCCAGCCCGGCCGCCCCTCGCCCCAAGGGGAGTCCCAGTAGGCGTCCTCATCGGGCTTTCGCGCCTTCCAGAGGGCGAAGTCCAGCGGGTCGCGCTTGAGCTCTGAGCCCTCCAGGCCCTCTCCCTGGTCCATGTGGTCGACGTCCCGGTGCGACAGCTCCCCGTACTGGGCGTAGCTACGAACGGAGAAGTAGACGTCCCCCCCGCTTGCGTAGGCATGTCCGTTCGCCACCAGACGCTCGGTCAGCTCCAGGATGGGGGGCATGGTCTCACTGGCCAGCGGCTCATGGTCCGGCCGCCCCAGGCCGAGCGCGTCGGTGTCGGCCACGTAGGCGGCGGTCATGTCACGGGCCAGCTCGACGCTGCTCCCGCCGCTCCGCTGCGCCGCAGCGTAGATCTTGTCATTGATGTCTGTAATATTTGCCACGAAGTCGACCGTGTACCCCGCGGCGCTCAAGAACCGCTTGAGCAGGGAAAAGACCACGAAAGGTCTGGCATTACCGACATGGATGCGCCCGTAGACCGTAGGACCGCAGGCATAGATGCGAACGTGCGGCGGCGCCGCCGGTCTGAGCTCGCGCAGCTCACCGGAGCGGGTGTCATGCAGAAACACTGTGCGCAAGGTCCGGCAACCCTAGCCCGTCGTGCCGCACGGGTCCGGGGGGGTATATAAGTTGTCCGCGATGCCGCCGCCGTCGGTGACCAACGCGACCAAGGAGCGCCTGGCGGCTGTCAAGGCGGCCTTCCGGACCCTGCCGGAGCGCTACCTGGGGGCGGATCCCGGCTTTGACGCGACCTACCACGTCCGGCTCGGGGATCTCGGCCACACCTGGGAGATCCGCTGCACCAGCCACGCCGCACGGGTGCGCCATGGGGCGAGCCGCCGGCGTCCGGACGTGACGCTCTCCACCGACGCCGCCACCTGGCTGGCCCTGCGCGAAGGCGAGCTCTCGGGCATTGAGGCGTTCGAGCGCCGCCGCCTGGCCGTTAGGGGCAACCTGGACTTCGCGATCGCCTTTGAGGGCATGTTCAGGCTCCCCGGTGATCGCCCCCCGCTGGTCCAGGTCCATGAGGTCCGTACCGGACGCCACTGCATCTCGACCTTGACCATGGGCCACGGGCCTGACGTCCTGCTTCTGCACGGTCTCGGCGGCACCCGGGCCTCCCTGTTCGAGACGGCCGCCGCCCTCAGCCAGCGCTTCCGCGTCCATGCCCCCGACCTACCCGGCTTCGGCTCCTCGGACAAGCCGGCCCGCGGTGCCTATAACGCCCGCTGGTTCGCTGAGGCGATGCTGGCGCTGATGGACGAGCAGCGCATCACCACCGCCCATGTGGTCGGCAACTCGATGGGCGGGCGGATCGCCATCGAGATGGCCTTGACCGCGCCGGAGCGGGTCGGCGCGCTGGGGCTGCTGTGTCCCGCCGTGGCCTGGGTCAAGCGGGGTTTGCACCCCCTGGTCAGGCTCCTGCGACCGGAGCTCGGCCTGCTCCCCCACGGATTCTCCCGTGGAACTGTGGCCTCGCAGTTCTGGAGCATGTTCTATGACCGCGACCTGATCGATCCCGCTGTGGCCGACCTGATGGTCGACGAGTTTCGCCGCATCTACCACTCACCCGGCGCCCGGCTGGCCTTCCTGGCCTCGGCCCGCAACATCTACCTCGAGGCGCCCTACGGCCGGCGCGGGTTCTACCCACGCCTGGCGGAGCTCGACCGGCCGGCCATGTTCATCTGGGGCAGTCACGATCGCCTGATTCCCGCCGCCTTCAGCCGGCACGTCGCCAAGGCGCTGCCCAATGCCGAGCAGGTCACCCTCCCGAACTGCGGTCACGTACCCCAGGTCGAGCATCCGGAGGAGACCAACGAGCTGTTGCTGCGCTTTTTCGAGCGCTTCGACACCACCGGGATCGAGCGGTCGCCCGCGGAACCGGGTCAGCTCGGCGCCGTCGCCTGAGATCGTTTCAGGCACCGCTCTAGACTTCGCTCATGGCCGTCGCCGACAAAGCGCGTAGCAACGGCCACCTCGAGACCGAGGAGGCCTCCGAGACGGACGCCGGGAGCGGTCGCTCGCTGGTCACTCGGGTCTTTGCAGAGTTGGCCCACCAGGCCCAGAAGCGGATTCCCCGGGCGGATCTGGACGAGCGCGATCCCGACTTCATCCGCGAGCGCCTTCCCCTGATGTGGCTGCTGGCCAGCCTGTGGTATCGCGGTGAGGTGAGGGGCCTGGGCAACGTGCCCGACTCTGGGCCGGTGCTGCTCGTGGGCAATCACTCCGGCGGCAACATGACTCCGGACACCGTCGTCTTCACGCTCGCCTTCAACACCTACTTCGGGGTCGAGCGCGCGTTCTATCAGCTGGCCCACAACCTGGTGCTCTCGATGCCGGGCCTGGGCTCACTGCGCAAGTTCGGGACGGTCGCGGCGTCGCACGACAACGCACGCAACGCGCTGCGCTCAGGCGCCGCCCTGCTCGTCTATCCCGGGGGCGACTATGAGGTCCACCGCCCGAGCTGGGCCGGCCACCGGGTTGATTTCAACGGTCGCAAGGGGTTCATCCGACTCGCGCTGGAGCACAACGTTCCCATCGTCCCCGTGGTCTCGATCGGGGGGCAGGAGACCGCGTTGTTCCTGAGCCGCGGTGAGCGGCTGGCCGGTCTGCTGGCCCTGGATCGGATGTTCCGTCTCAAGGTGCTGCCGATCTCGCTCGCCTTGCCCTGGGGCCTGAACATCGGGGACATGATGGGTCACCTGCCACTGCCGGCCAAGATCACGATCGAGACCTTGCCGCCGATAGACCTGCGGGCCGAGTTCGGGCCCGACCCCGATCTCGACGACATCTACGACCACGTCCTGCGGTTGATGCAGGACACGCTGGATGCGCTGTCGGCCGAGCGCCGGCTCCCCGTGCTGGGATGAGGGCCAGCGCCCACACGATCATCGCGGCGCCCCCGGAATCGGTCTGGGCTGCCGTATCTGACCCCGAGCGCGTACTGGAGTTCATGTCCGGGGTGACCCGCTGGGAGGTGGAAAGCGATCAGCCCGACGGGCTCGGAGCCCGCTATCGGATGCTGATGCGCGTGGGCTCAGCCGAGGTGGGGGGCCTGGTCGAGGTCGTGGAGTGGGATCCCCCACGCGATCTGGCTTGGACATCAGTCACGGGCGTTGATCAGCGCGGCCGCTGGCGCCTGCGTCCCGCGCCGGGTGGCCGAACGCGAGCCGAGATCAGGCTGGCCTACGGGATCGCCGGGGCCGGCCTGGCCGGCTGGCTGGCCGAGCAGGTCGCCGGGCCGGCCGTGACCTCCCACCTGAGGTCGACCTGCCGGCAGCTGACCCGCCTCGTCGAGCACGAGCGGACCCGTGATCTCGCCGCCCAGCGGCGCGCCGCCAAGGCGACCTGACCGCAGGCTCAGCCGCCGAGGCTCAGACGCCGAGGCTCAGACGACGCGTCAGGCCCCGGCCGAGTCAGATCCGATTCACCTCGGATCACGGAAGCAACGGCCAGCGCCGCGACCCCCTCCTCGCGGCCCACGAAACCGATTCCCTCACCGCGCGTCGCCTTGACGCTCACATGGCCGGGCTCGAGCCCCAGCGCTTCGGCCAGCCGGTCACGGATCGCCTCGCGAAACGGCGCCAGCTTGGGCCGCTCGAGCATCACCGTGGCGTCTACATGGGTGACCGCGAATCCAGCCGCGGTGGTCATCTCGAGGGCCTGGCGCAGCAGCTCAATCGAGTCGGCACCGGCAAAGCGCGGATCGGTGTCGGGGAAATGCTGGCCGATGTCCCCCAGAGCGGTGGCGCCGAGCAGGGCGTCGATGATCGCGTGGGTCAGGACGTCGGCGTCGGAATGGCCCTCGGGGCCTCGGTCGTGCTCCAGCCTTACGCCGCCGATGATCAACGCTCGTCCCTCCACGAGGCGATGGCAGTCATAGCCGATCCCGGTGCTCACCATCGCGGGGCCCCGAAACCGCTCACGTGCCCGCTGCTCCCGATCGCATAGCCCCGAGGTCGCTCACTCGACGGGTGATCGCTGGGCTTGGCTCAGGCGCTCGGAGAGCAGCAGTTCGGCGATTCGCAGGTCATCGGCGGTGGTCACCTTGATGTTGGCGGGATCCGATCCGACGATCCGGACCACGCCGCCTATCTGCTCCACCAGCCACGCGTCGTCGGTCGCGCGGGCCAGCTGCTCATCTTCCGCGTCCAGGGCTCGCTCCAGGGAGCGGCGACGAAAGCCCTGGGGAGTCTGCACCGCCCACAGTCGGGAGCGATCGAGCGTCTGGGTGACTGTACACCCGTCCGGGCCGCACTCCTTGATCGTGTCGGTGACCGGCGCGGCGGTGATCACGGCGTCGGCCGGGTGGCGATCTAGCTCCTCCAGGCACTGCTCAAAGAGGGCCGGCGAAGCCAGCGGCCGCGCGGCATCGTGGACGAGCACCGGATCACCGTCCGGGCAGGCCGCCAGAGCCGCGCGGACTGAGTGAGACCGCTGGTGGCCGCCGGCGACGGGGATCGTGCCCGCCGGCGCGGCGTCGAGGATTTCGGCGGGAAGGGCGATCACGATCGAGCTCACGGCGGCAACCGACTGCAGAGCGGCCACGCTCCAGTCCAGCATCGGCCGTCCACACAGCTCGACCAGCGCCTTGGGCCGACTCAGCCCAAGGCGCTCGCCCCGTCCTGCGGCCACGATCAGCGCGACCGCCATGCCCACCTGCTACTTGGCGGCGACGGCCACCTTGCCGTTGCCGTTGACGTTGGGCTCGATGAGCAGGGCGTAGAGATGGTCCTCGACCTCCTGCTCGTCCATCGCCAGCGCGTACATGAGCTCGGAGGAGAGGATCTTCTTGGCCCGGGTGTACATCTGCTTCTCACCCGTCGAGAGGCCCTTCTCGGCCTCGCGGATGGCGAGGTTGCGCACGACCTCGGCCAGCTCATAGATGTCTCCGGTCTTGATCTTGTCCCGGTTGTGCTTGAAGCGCCGGTTCCAGTTCTTGGGCATCTCCGAGCACTCGTCCTGGAGGACCGCGAGTACCTTCTTGACGGTCTCCTCATCGATCACGCGTCGTAGCCCGGCTAGTGCGGCGTTCTCGGTCGGGACCATCACCGTCATGTCGTTGTGGAGGATCTTGATCGTCAGGTACTCGCGACTTTCGCCGAGCACCTCCTTGGCCTCCTTGCGCAGCACCTTTCCCGCCCCGTGGTGGGGGTAGACGACGCTGTCGCCAATCTCGAATTCGACATTGGGTGGTAGTACCACAGGTTCGAGATCATCCAGCTGCTCTTCCGTTAGCTCTGTGATGGTGTCCTCCTCGGTCAGTGCGGGCTCACGCTGGCCCGCTCGCGTAATTGCGCTACGTCTGCAGGTAACGATCAACCAGGTTGATCTCCTGCTGGCGGCGAAGTCCCTCCCGGATGTCCTTCGCCCGGATCTCGCCGACGCCGTCGACGGTCTCCAGCTCGCCATCCGATGCGGCGAGCAGTTCCTCAAAGCCTCCGAACTCCGTCACGATCCGCTGGACAACGAGTCTGGGCAGCCTGGGTATGCGGCCCAAGATGCGGAACCCGCGCGGAGAACCGGGGTAATCGAGAGTGTTCAGCTTACGGTCATAGCCGATCAGCTCGGCCAGCCGGCCAAAGTCCAGAAGGTCCTGATGGGGCAGCCGGAGCAGCTCGTCCATGACCAGGGCGAAAGCGTCATCGGCGTCCTCGACCAGATAGTCGTGAATCAACGCCGCCTTGTCGGCGGCCACCCCGACCATGGTCTCATCGAGCTGCATCTCGATCAGGCGACCCTCGCTGCCCAGCTCGACGATGTGGCGCTCGATCTCCACGGCCATGCGGGTGACCAGCTCGGCCCGCTGAAGCACGGTCAGCACATCGTGCAAGGTGACCCCGCCTTCGAACTCCAGCGCGGTCAGCCGGGTGGAAACCTGGTCCAGACGGCTGCGGTACTTGTCCAGAGTGGCCAGAGCCTGGTTGGCCTTGGCCAGGATGATGGGAATGTCCTCCAGGATGTACTTGACCCCGTCGAGGTAGAGGGAGACGACCTCCCGTCGCTCCGAGACGGCGATCACGATCGCGTCAGTCTGCTTGGACACCCGCTCGGCGGTGCGATGACGGGTTCCGGTCTCCAGGGTGAGGATCGTTGGGTCCGGAGTGAGCTGCACGTTGACGTGCGAGATCTTGGTCGCGTTCGAGCTCAGCGCGATGGCGCCGTCCATCTTGGCCAGCTCATAGAGCAGCGCCGGGGAATAGTCGACGTCGAGCTTGATCCCGCCGGAGAAGAGAAAGCCCAGCTCGTCGGGATCTCCGATCACGATCAGCCCGCCCGTACGAGCGTCCACGATGTTGTCGATCCCCTCGCGCAGCGCTGTCCCAGGCGCGACCATCTCCAGCGCCCTCATGATCCGGGACTCCTGTCGAGACTCGAGCTCGTCTTTGAGCTCTTCACCGGACCGCGAGGGCATCAAGAACCGATTTTAGCCGGTCTTGAGGGATTTCGGCCTCGGGACGCCGGTGTACCAATGCGGCTCCAGCCGCTCCAGCCGCTTAGGCTGCGCTGGCGACTCGCGCCGTCCGACCCAGCCCTGCCTCGAGCACGGCCCGCAGTGTGCCGTGCTCCCCCGGCTCAAGCACCGGCGCCAGGCCGAAGCGCCGAGCCTCGGCCAACCGGCGGTCACCGTGGGCCACCGTCCGCAGCTCCCCGGTCAACCCCAGCTCCCCGAAGCACGCCAGGGGCCGGGAGCCCTCGCCGGTCAAGGCAATACGCTTGGCCGCGCTGGCCACGGCCAGGGCCACCGCGAGGTCTGCTCCCGGCTCATCTACACGCACTCCCCCGACGACGTTCACGAACACGTCGTGGGTGCCCAGACCAATCCCTCCGTGCCGACCGAGCACGGCCAAAACCAGCGCCACCCGATTGCGATCCAGGCCCGCGACCACCCGGCGCGGGGGAACCAGCTCGGAAGCGCAGACCAGCGCCTGCACCTCGACCAACAGAGGGCGCGAGCCCTCCATCGCACACAGAACCACGCTGCCCGGGGACCGCGTGGCCTCGGCCACGAAGCGCGCGGAGGCATCGAGCACCTCCACCAGGCCGTCGTCACGCATCTCGAACACCCCGGCTTCGTTGGTCGACCCGAAGCGGTTCTTGACCGCTCGCACAGTCCGGTAGGTCCGCTCCCGCTCACCCTCGAACTGCAGCACGCAGTCGACCAGGTGCTCCAGAACGCGCGGTCCGGCCAAGGCCCCCTCCTTGGTCACGTGGCCGACCAGCAGCACGGCGATCCGCAGCCGCTTGGCCACCTGCATGATCCCATCGGCCACCTCCCGAACCTGGGCCACCGATCCGGCGGCGCTGGAGAGGTCCTCGCTGTGCAGAGTCTGGACTGAGTCGATCACGCATACCTCAGGCCGCTCCTGCTCAAGCGTGGCCAGCACGGTGTGAAGGTCGGTCTCGGCGATCACGGGGATGGCCAGCGCTCCGGGCGTGCTCAGGCGCTGAGCCCGCAGCCGGATCTGCGCCGCCGACTCCTCGGCCGAGACATACACCGTGCGCCGCCCCGCACTGACCATGTTGGCCAGGGCCATCGTCGTCAGCGTGGACTTTCCGATCCCCGGCGCTCCCCCGATCAGGACCAGCGAACCGGGCACGATGCCCCCGCCCAGGACATCGTCCAGCTCCCCGATCCCCGTGCTGAGCCGGGCCTGCTCAGTGG
>JALYZQ010000086.1 GCA_030948805.1 Actinomycetota bacterium
CACCTTCCTGCGTTCGCTACCCGCCTCCCCGCCACCGGTGACATGAGCACTTCGGCCGTAAAGGTGGCGCCCGCGCCGCCGGATCACGCCTCCCGGGCTGGCCGCGGCGGTCTCTGGCACCCCGCAGGTGACCGGGCCGTGATCGCGGGTCCGACGGCGCTGGCCGCCGTGCTGTGCCTGGTCGGGTTGACAACCCGCAGCCTCAGCTTCGACGAGGCGGCAACGGTCACGATCGCCGCCCAGCACGGGTCGGCCCTGGGTGCAGCTATTGGCCACGACGGCGGCAACATGTCCGGCTTCTACGTGCTGCTGCACGTCCTCATGAACTGGTTCGGCGACGGTGAGCTGGTCCTGCGCCTGCCCTCCGCACTGGCCTCGATCGCCACCGTGGCCCTGATCGGGATGATCGGCCTACGCCTGTTCGGACGCCGCGCCGCCCTGGCCGCGGGGCTACTGGCCGCCGTCAGCCTGCCCTTGGTTTTCTGGGCTCAGAACGCCCGCGGATATGCCGTCATGGTCGCCTTGGTGACCGCGGCGTACCTGGTCTTCGTATCCCTGGACCGCGATCCCCGCCTCCGCGGCTGGGTGGCCTACGTGGTCTTGATGAGCCTGGCCACCTACGCCAGCTTTGTCGCCGTCCTGGTCATTCCGGCCCAGCTGCTGGCGCTGCTGTCCTCGCGTCGCCGGCGACGGCTGGCGCCTTTCGCCCTCGCGGTGATGGCCATCGCGGTGCTGTGCCTGCCCCTGATCGTGCTGGCCAGCCAGCGCGGCTCCGGGCAGCTCTTCTGGCTACCGCGGCCCAAGCACGAGATCGAGGTCCAGGTACTGCAGTCATTGACCTCGGCCGGGCTTGGCCCGAGCTTTCACACCACCGCTACGACCACGCTGCTGCTGGTCACCACGCTGGCTGGCCTGATCGCCGTCACCGTCGCCTACCGGCCGCGGCGGGGAGGCGGCCGGGATGGCGGGGCGGTCGGCCTCGTGCTGGCCTGGGTCCTGGTCCCCCCGCTGCTGACCTTCGCGTACTCGCTGCTCTTCCAGCCGCTGTTCTTGCCCCGCAACCTGCTCGTCTCGGTCCCGGCCGTGGCGCTGATGCTCGGGGCCGGCCTCGGACATCCCCGCCTGCCCGGACGGGTGGCGCTGGGGGTACTGCTGGTGCTCATCGGCCTGCGGGCGCTTGCGCTCGCACCGACCTACGGCGTGTCCCCCGAGCCCTGGCGTCAAGCCAGCAGCTTCGTGCTGGCCCGCGCCCAGGCCGGCGATTGCCTGGCCTTCTACCCGGCCGACGGGAGGATGGCCTTTGAGTACTTCTACGGCCGGCGTCCGAGTCCGCACCAGCCCCTTCCCCCGTCCATCCTCCCGACGGTGCCCTGGGGGGTGGTGCGACCCTACGTCGAGGACTACGCCACGCTCAGCCCGGCGCAGCTCGGAGTTCGCCGCACTCGGTGCCGGCGGCTGTGGCTCGTATCCAGTCATGAGGGCCAGCCCGACGGTCCACCGCGGGCACGGGCCAATCGGACTCGCTTCATCGCCCTCCAATCTCGCCTGGTGAGCGTCTTCGGGCCCGGACAGACAGCGCGGCTGGGCTACGCCAGCGCGATCCACGTGCAGCTGCTGGCCCGCGGGGCCCGCCGCGGCTAGAGCGCGGTGCCGCCTCGGCCCCGGTCGTTCAGGGCCGGAGCGTCGTTCCCCAGAATGTGAGCATGCTGAGGACGATGAGCAGGATGCCGTTGCCCCACAACATCACCGACCACGCCCGACCGTGGACGAAGCGCGCCACGACCATGACGGCCGGAAACGCCGTGATGAGCATCCGAGGGTTGGGCGGCACGTACTCGGAGGTCAGAGCCAGGAAGCTGATCCCGACCGTCCAGAGCATCGCCTCGATCGACATCCGGCGTCGATCGCACAGGACCAGGACGAGCATCCAGACCAGGAAGAAGGCGCCGATCAGTCCCACGACGAGATTGAGGTTGATGGTCGGCCGGTTGAGGTGATCCAAGCTGATCTGGCCGGCCAGGGTGCTGACCAGGTGCATGATGGCCAGCGGATCGGTCTTCTCACCCCAGCCGTGGTGCTGAGCCTGGTAGTTGGCCATCGGGCTGCCGGTCCAGAGCCACAGGAAGACCGCGAAGGCGCTGACCCCGCACACCGACAGGACCGGCGCGACGACGATCTTGCGCAGGACCGGCAAGCGCCAGCTCTGTCGGCGCAGCTCCAGAAAGGCCGAGGCCGCGCAGACCGGTACCAGGACCAGGCCGGTTGGCTGGACGGCGGTGGCCAGGCCGGCCAGCACGCCGGCCAGCAGCCAGCGCCGGCGCTCCAGCGCGAATATGCAGGCTGCGGCCAGCGGCAGCAGGAGGCCCTCGGAGTAGACCATCGAGAACACGACCGAGCCCGGAAAGAGGATGAACAGCAGCGTCGCCCGGCGAGCGCTTTCTCGGCCCCACCAGCCGGCGGCCAGGCGGTACACGAAGTAGGTGGCCACACCGCCGCCAATCGACGAGATCAGGGCTCCCCCAACCGACGCCGACCAGATCGCGTCATGGCCGGTGAGCACCATGAACACTGGTTCGATCAGCCAGATGCTGAGGGGGAAGAGGGGGAAGAACCCCAACGTCGTCTGCGCGTAGGACACGTGGTCCAGATAGCCATGATTGGCGATCTCCCGGTACCACAGTCCGTCCCAGTTGGACAGCTCGTGCAGGAAGTCATGGTGGCCGAAGGAGCCCTGCAGGTAGGCGGCCAGCAGAAGCAGCAGCCGGGTGGCCAGGTAGATGGAGAGGACCCAGAGGACGTCGCGCCGGGTGGCGCTCAGAGCCTTCCGGCGCGGGGCGGCGACTGCCGGTAGCGCGACCGTCGGCTCACGGGCGCCAACTTCAGGGGCGATTGCCTTGAGGTCCACGTCCAGCGCTTCTGGGGTCGCCTCGAGTCGCTCTGGAACGGTTTCCACGGGCCCGCAGTCTAGATCGGCGAGGCGGCGAAAAGCTTGAGGAGAGGGGGTCAGCCGCCGGGGAGGGCCTGCACCCGCACCGATCCGCGCCGCTTGAGAACGTTCGTACAGCCGGCGAGGATGCCCTGGCAGGGGCTGGTCAGAAAGCCTTGGCGCCGCAGAGCCGAGTTGCCCGGCCAGGAGAAACGCAAGGCGAGCCGCGCAAAGGGCGGGCGGCGGAGCATTTGCCCGAGGTTAGCCAGTGGCCAGCACGTCCAGCGCCAGCGCGATCGTGTCGGCGAGCTGGCGCGCGTGAAGCTGGGGCAGGAGATGGCCCCCGCGCAGTCTGACCGGGCGGGCCTCGGGGATCTGCTCGGCCAGGCGGCGAGGAGCCACGGAGGGCACGATCCGGTCCTGGGTCCCTGTGACAATCCATGTCGGCACGGCGACACGGGGCAGCTCGCGCTCCAGAGCCCGAAGATCCCCTACCAGAGCCCGCTGCTCGGTGGCGAACGCATGGAGAGCCCACCGGCTGCGCAACGCCCGGCCGCTGGCACGCAGGTAGGGGTCGGGAAGCCGCGAGCGCCGCGTCAACCGCGCTCTGAGTCCGCGGTTGCCCAGCGCAACTCCGAGGCCGGTCATCGCGGCGGTGCTGATCGCCGGTCCGATCCCGGGGAGGGCCAGCCAGTGGTCCAGGGCGCCCAGCGAAGCGCGGTTGGCGGCTGGCGCGACCAGAACCAGTGCCGAGACCCGATCCGGATGGTCAACGGCGGTCCTGACGGCTACGGCGGCACCTAAGCTGTGCCCGACAAGGGTCGCGCTTTGGATCTGGCGCGCGTCGAGCGCGAGCACGGCGGCCCGGGCGTTGCCGGCCAGATCCGTGGCCGAGCTGCGCCCATCCCAGCCGGGGCGGTCGATGGCCACCACGCGCGCCCGTCTGGCCAGGGCGCGCGTGACGGCCTCCCAGTCCCGGGCTCCTCCGGGTTGTCCATGCAGGAGCAGCACGGCCGGCTGACCCGCGTGAGTCTGCGACAGCGCTTCTCTGCTTCCCGCGTCAGGCGATGGTCGTCACAGCCCGGTGGTCAGGCCGCACCCGGGGGTCCGCCCCGCGGGTCTCCATCGCCCGGCTGGCCGTCTCGGCCGACGTAGCCATCTTTGCCGCCCGCCACCAGCACGATTGCCTCCTCGTTGCCGACGTTGCGCAGACCGCGGTGGGTAGCCGCGTCGACGCGGGCCATCCCTCCCGGGCTCAAGTTGTGCGTGCTTCCGTCCCCGAAGCGCACCTCGACGGTGCCCTGGTGGATGAAGTAGGTCTCCTCCTGCTCGTCGTGGTAATGCATGCCGGTGGCGTAGCCGGCGGGCAGGACGATCGCGTTGATGCCGAAGGCCGTTACTCCGAGCTCCCGGCGGATCTTGCGGAACCCTGGTCCGTCGCCCATCTCATCAAGGCTGGAGATCGCGTAGCCCTCAGGGTTAGTCGACTCAGCCATGACGTAGTGAATCCTACCTGTCAGCGCCTGATTCGGCTGCGACTCGGCTCCCGGAGGGGGCATACTTAGGGCGTGTCGTCAGCGCTGTTACCCGAGGCGCTCGAGCCCCTCCGTGCCAACCCCGACGGCAGCGCCGTCCTGCTGGATATCGACGGGACGCTGGCGCCGATCGTCGAGAACGCCTCTGATGCTCATGTGCCCCAGAGCACGCGCCAGCTCCTGACCGCCGTGGCCAACAAGTACGGGCTGGTGGCATGTGTGAGTGGCCGCCGAGCCTCCGAGGCCCGCGCCATGGTCGGGGTGGGGACGATCACCTATCTGGGCTCCCATGGGGTGGAGTTGCTGCGGGCCGGCTGGACGGAGGCAGTTCTGGATCCCGAGGTCGAGGACTGGGTCCGGCGCATGCGTGAGTTCGGGCGGGAGGCTGACAGCGCCGACACTCGTAAGCTGCGCGTGCGCCTGGAGGACAAGGGCGCGATCGTCGCCTTTCATTGGCGCGGCGCCCGTGACGAGGAGGCCGCTCGCTCGGCCATCGATGCGATCGCCGACCGTGCTCAGGCGGCCGGCCTGCGCACCCACTGGGGGCGCAAGGTGCTCGAGGTGCGCCCGCCGGTCAAGATGGACAAGGGGACGGGGATCCGCAACCTGCTCGACGTGGCGGGTCCAGAGATCGAATCGGCTCTCTATGTAGGCGATGACACAACCGACCTGGACGCCTTCCGAGCGCTGGGGGAGCTGGTCGCCGAGGGACGGCTGGGGCGGGCCGTGCGCGTTGGCGTGGCCTCGGAGGAGGGGCCGCCGGAGATCGCCGGCGAGGCCGACATAGCCGTCGACGGACCCAACGGCGTGCGGGACCTGCTCTCACTGCTCGTCGCGGGCTGAGGCCGTGCGCTTCTCGGAGTTCCTGCGGACCACGGTGCTGCTCAGCGCGGCGGCGGCCACGTTGCTGGCCGCCATCACCCTGGCCGGCGCATTGGGGGGAAGCGACCCGCTCCTGGTTCCTGTGGCGGCGGGGTGGTGGGTGGTCAGCGTCGCCATCGGGCTGTGGCTGGGGCGCCGTGACGGGACCAGCTCGCCCATCGCCACCCTGCTGGCCAGCGCCCGCACGCGACCGTCGCTGCCCGAGGTCGACCCCGGGCGCACGCTGATCAACCGGCTCTGGCCGCTGCTCGTCTGCACGCTCGGTGCCGGCGTCGTCGGTCTACTGCTGGCCCAGGTGACCGCCATCGCCGCGGGCTTCGCCATCATCTGGGCCCTGGCCTGGCGTCGCCAGGCCTCGGCGGTCACGGCTATCGAAGAGCGCGACGGAGCCCGCTTCTACGTGGAGCGGACCTCCCCGCTGCGGGCCATCCAGTTGGTTCGCACGCCGGGCTTTCGCTCCAATCTGCTGGAGCTCAACGGGGCGTCGTCGTCGCGTCCGGCCCGCCCTCGAGCCTGAGCGGACGGCGCGCGCATGGTCTCGTCCGGCCCCAGCGAGCTGCTGCTCGTTTCCTTTGACTCGACGACCGGCTGGAACTCGGCCGGTCGCGAGCTGGCGGCCAGCATCGAGCGCGCCGGGGTGGCCGTGCGCAGAGTCGGTACTGGGCCGCCGCGCGCGGTGCGCACCTTCATGCTCACCGACTTCGTTCAGGCGCGCGCCGCGCGTCGCGTCGCTGCCCAGGCCGTCGCCGGGCACCCGCCCGACGCGATCATCTACTGCTCGATCACCGCGGCCCTGCTGTGGCCGATGCCGGGGGCGATCTGGCTGGACAGCCTGGCCGCCGAGAACCGTCCCGGCCGCCACGGCCTCTGGCAACGCCGGATCGAGCGGCGCCGGCTCGCCGAAGCACCTCTGGTGCTGACCATGGCCGAGGACTCGCTGCGCTCTCTGCCGGACGTCGACTGGCCGGGCAGCGTCACCGTGCCGGTGGCCGTCGAGGCCTCGGGGCCGATCAATGCTCCACGGGACATCGACGTGCTCGCCTACGCGGGCGATCCGCGAAAACGCCGCCTGGGGTTCATCCTCGAGCAGTGGGACCTGGCCCGGCGCGAGGGGGAGACTCTGGTCGTGACCGGGTTTGCGCAAGCGTCTGCGCCCCCGGGGGTGCGCTTCACCGGCCGTCTGGATCCGGCCGAGTACCGGGCCCTGGTCAGACGGGCTCGGGTGTTCGTCGCCGCCCCCCAGCGCGAGGACTTCGGGATAGCGGCGCTCGAGGCCTTGGCCGACGGTTGCCAGCTCGTGACCACGCCGGCCCCCGGCCCCTACCCCGCCCTGGCCCTGGCCCGCGAGCTGGATCCGCGCCTGGTCTCTTCGGAGCTGGCGCCGGCCCTGCGCAGCGCGCTGGACGACCCGCGGCCGGGATACGCACGTCGTGCCCGGGAGCTGGTCGCGCCGTTCAGCCGCGCGGCCGTTGATGAGGTAGTAGTCAAGCGCGTGCTGCCTCGATTACTGCCACGATGGGCGCCCGAGTGAGCCCCCCCGCCTTCATCCCCAGCCCGTCTCAGAACGGGGTCAGCATCGGACCGCTGTTCTTCCACGCCTACGGGATCGCCTATGTGGTGGCGGTGATGGCGGCCATCTTCATCTCCCGGTGGGGCTGGCGTCGACAGGGCGGAGACCCCGAGCTCCCCTACGAGGTCGCGATGTGGGCCTTCCCGGCCGGCCTTATCGGGGGGCGCATCTACTTCATCATCACCACTCCGAGTCAGGTGCCCGACCACTGGTGGGGCGTGTTTGCCATCTGGCAGGGCGGCCTGGGCATCTGGGGCGGGATCGCCGGCGGCGCCGCCGTCGGGCTGTGGGTGGCCGCGCGGCGCCTCACCCGGGCGCAGCTGCGCCGGTTCATGGACGTCGTGGCTCCCGGACTGCTCGTCGCTCAGGCGATCGGGCGCGTGGGCAACTACTTCAACCAGGAGTTGTTCGGCAAGCCGACCAGCCTGCCCTGGGGGCTGGAGATCTCACCGTCCCACCGCCCGGCGCATTACCTCCAGTACGCCACCTTTCAGCCCACCTTCCTCTATGAGCTGATCTGGAACCTCGCCCTGGCCGCCGTGCTGATCTGGCTGGGTCAGACGCGCCGGGTGCGCCCTCCGGGTGTGTTTGCGCTCTACGTCGCCGGCTACTCGGGCTTCCGCATCTTCGAGGAGACGCTGCGCATCGACTACTCAAACCATGTCCTCGGTCTGCGGCTGAACTTCTTCGTGGCCCTAGTCCTGTGTCTGCTCGGGCTGATCTGGTTCGTGGCCATCCAGCGCGGCTGGCGCGGGCTGGGGGGGCCGGCGGGTCAGTCGTGGCCGCAAGGCCCGCCCCCCGCTCCGTCGCGTCGTCGCACCGCTGCTCCGCCCGCCTCACCGCGACGGCGCGCTTAGCGGTGCCGGGGACGGAGCGCCTCCAGCTCCGCCCACGGACGGGTGTTGGCCACGGCGGTCGGTGACAGCCAAGCACGCCGTGCGGTGGCCACGCCGTAGCGCGCCACCGCGAAGCCTCGCGTCCGGTGGGCGTCGCAGTTGATGACGAT